>NZ_VHLB01000060.1:0-54203 GCF_006547365.1 Myxococcus sp. AB056
GTGTGGTTGATGGGGGAGGCGGGGATGGGCAAGACGCGCATCAAGGACGCCTTCGTGGAGCGCCTGGCCTCGGATGGCTTCGAAGTCTGGGAAGGCAGTGGCCTGGCGCTGCCGGGCGCACCGGCGGGCATCTTCCGGGAGCTGCTGGACGCCACGCGGGCGCTCAGCCCGCCCGCCGGGACGGGCCGCGTGTCCAGCGCGGACGCGGAGCGAATCCAGCGCTTCCTGGAGGGCCGCGAGCGCCAGGGCATTCCGGCGAGCCTCGCCTCCGAGCGCACCGCCCTCTTCGACTCCCTGTGCCACGCGCTGATGCCCCACCGCCGTCCGCGCCTGCTGGTGCTGGAGGACTGGCAGCATGGGGACGCGCTCAGCCATGCGCTGGTGGAGGAGCTGGTGTCGCGGCTGTCGCACACGCCGCTGCTGTTGCTGGCGCTTCAGCGCCCCAGTGGCACGGCGCCAGCGCCTCTCACGGCGGAAGTCCTGACGGTGGGGCGGCTGGGGCCCACCGAGTCCGCGGCGCTGCTGGAGGGCCGGCTGCGGAACCGGGGGACACTGACGCCCGAGGCCCGGGTGGCGCTGCTGCGCGGCAGTGCCGGACACCCGCTGCACCTGCTGCACGCGGTGACCCTGCACGAGGAGCAGCCCGAGCAGGAGGTACCACTCACCGGCGAGGCGGTACATGCGGCGCGGCAGGCCTTGCTGCCTCCGGCAGAGCGGGAGGTGCTGCGGGCGGCGTCGGTGCTGGGCCCGTCGTTTCCCCGGTCGGTGCTGGTGGCGTTGGCGGGTGGGGTAGGGCCGCTGGCGCTGCTGGAGACGGGGGGCTGGCTGCGCTCCGTCGCGGGAGGCAGGTACACGTGGGCGGTGGAGCCCGCCCCGGGCGTCGACGAGCTGCCGGAGGCGGAGTTGCCCGCGGCACACCGGCGGGCCGCGGAAGCCTATGAGGCCCTTCCGGAGCCGCTGCGCCAACGCGCCTGTATGGAGTTGACGCGGCAATGGCTGTCAGCGGAGGAGTCCTCCCGGGCACTGCCTTATCTGGTATCACTGGCAGGCTGGAACCTGGCGGCATTGGAACCGGGGCCCGCCATGGCTGTGTATCGCTTCGCGTTGGGACTGGCGGATGCGCTCAAACCAGATGCCGCGCGGGAGTGGCAGCGCCGGCTCTGGGAATACATGGGCGATGCGCACCGGCTGGCGGGCGAGCCCGCGGAAGCGGATGCCGCGTGGCATACGGCGCGGAAGCTGGATGATGAGGGGTTGGCGTCTCCCGCGGGGGACCGGGCCCGGCGTCTGTTCAAGCGGGCGTCGGTGGTGCTCGCGCTCGGCAGGTATGAGGAGGTGCTGGGGCTCGACAGGGAGGGGCGCCGGGATTGTCTGTCCGCGGCGCCGCTGTTGTCCGTGTCGCTGGACGCGCTGTCCGCGTTGGCGCTGTCCGCGCTGGGGCGGTTCGAGGAGGCGCGCGCGAGGATTGTCCTGGCCCGCGAGCAGTTGCAGCAGGCGGTCCGGGAAGACGGCCCCGCGTGGGCGGGCGTGGAGGCGCTGCTCCACCGGGCCATGGGCAGTGTGCAGCTCGGGCTGGGATTTCCGGAGGCCGCGGCGTCCGAATACGCCCAGGTCCTGCGCTGGAGCGAGCGCGCGGGGGATACGTGGGAGCACTCCACCGCGCTGCTGAGCCTGGGCGATGCGTATTCGCGGGCGGGAGACAGGGAGCGCGCGGCGCACTTCTTCCAGCTCGCGCTCGAGCTGGACTCCCGCACGGGAGACCGCCGGGGCATGGCCTACACGCACCATGGCCTGGCGCTGCTGCACACGCGCGCGGGCGCGCCCGAGCTGGCGAAGGAAGATGCGCTGCGAGGGCTCCAGTTGGCCTCCATGCTGGAGGACCGGCGCCTCCAGTCGTTGCTCCGGTGCGTGCTGGGGCGGGCCCAGTTGCAGTTGGGCGAGTTGGATGAAGCCGGACGTCAGCTCCAACTCGCGGCGAGAGATGCGTCCGCCGCGGGAGCCCGCTTGGAGCTGCTTCAAGCGGAGGCGTGCCTGCGGGTGCTGGAGGCGCGGCGCTGAGCGTCAGGGGCCCATGGGCCCGCGAAGATGCACATTCGCCTTGAGCTGCACTCCTCGCTACCCACAGGGCCGCGAGGCATGAAATTGTTCATGCGTGATCGAAATCGAGACCATCGAGGCATTCGAGCGGCACCTCGCGGCGGGCGTCGGGTTCGCCAACGTCATCATCCAAGGGCTGGATCTGCGGCGGTACACCCAGGAGCTGGCCTCCGCTGAGCTCGTGGGCGCCGTCTTCCTAGGCTGTGAGCTGGAGAAGGATGCGCTGAAGGCCACCGTGGAGCACGGGGCCATGGTGTTCCCGCCCATCTCCGGCGTGCCCTATCAGCCCTACCGTGGCGCGCTGTACACGCCGGAGGAACTGTACGCGGGCTTCGACCCGGCTCGGCCGGAGTCCTACGCGGACACGCCGGATGCGCGCATCTACGCGCACTGGGCGGCGAACGGGCGCGGCAGTCCTCCCACGCTGCTGGAGACGCTGGCGCAGCGGCTCCACGACCACTCGGTGACGGCGGCCATGGAAGGGCTGTTGTACCGGTCCGGGGGCGTGCGCAAGGTGGTGGCCATCATGGGCGGTCACTCCATGAAGCGCGGCCAGTCGGATTATCGCGCGGTGGCTTCCCTGGCGCGCGAGCTGGCGCGCCGTGGCTTCTTCATGGTCAGCGGCGGTGGCCCAGGCGCCATGGAGGCCACGCACGTGGGCGTGTGGTTCGCGCGGCGCACGGATGCGGAGCTGGACGCGGGACTGGCCCTGCTCGCGCAGGCGCCCAGCTACACCGACCGCGAGTGGCTCTCGCGCGCCTTCGACGTTCGCCGGGCGTTTCCCCTGGGCGAGGACGACCTTCCTTACTGCTCCAGCCTGGGCATCCCCACGTGGCACTACGGGCACGAACCGCCCAACCCCTTTGCCACGCACATCGCGAAGTACTTCGCCAACAGCGTGCGGGAAGACGGTCTGCTGACCATCGCCAAGGGCGGCATCGTCTACTCACCCGGCAGTGCGGGCACCATCCAGGAAGTGTTCCAGGACGCGTGCCAGAACCACTACAACTCGGTGGGCGTCATCAGCCCCATGATCTTCCTGGGCACCGAGTTCTGGACGCGCACCCGGCCCGTGTACCCGCTGGTGCACCAGCTCGCGCAGGGCTACGACTACGCGCGCTACCTCATGCTCACGGATTCGCAGGAAGAGGTCGTCCGGGCGCTGGAGGCGTTCAACCGCGAGGCGCACCCGTCCCGCTGAACGTCCGCTGCTTCGCCGGGAATCTCCGAGTCCCCCGCCTTCCAACGGGCAGGCACGGGGGCAGGGGCCCGGCGAATCCGCCTGGATGCGGTCGCCCCACTGCGTTGTCGCTGTTCGACGCAGCCGGGGCGGCGTATCTTCGCCTCGGGAAGGAGTGCTCGGATGCGGCCCCGGGCCGTCTTCTTTGACTTGGATGACACGCTGATTGACCGCGCGGGCGCCTTCTCGCGCTACGTGGACACGCTCGTCTCCCGTTACCTGTCGTTGCTCCCCGAGGTTCGGCGTGCCGAAGCCGTGGCCTGGATGCACGAGGTGGATGGGCGTGGCGGCGCGTCCCGGAGTGCGTTCTGCCAGCAGGTGACGAAGGCGTTCCCATGCCTGGGCCTCACGCCAGACGCGCTCTGGGAGGACATGGCGTCGCGCCTGCCTCTGCTCGTCCAGGAGGACGCGGGCGTCTGTGATTGGGTGGCCTCCGTGGCCCGCTGCCGGCCGGTGGCGGTGGTGTCCAATGGCTCGGCGCGGGTGCAGCGCACGAAGCTGGCCCGCGCGGGGCTCGCGAAGGTGCTGCCGGATGTCTTCCTCTCCGGTGAGGTGGGCGCTTCGAAGCCGGATGCCCGCATCTTCGAGGCCGCGCTGGCCCACGTCGGACGTTCGCCGGAAGAGGTGCTGCACGTGGGCGACGACCCGGCGCGGGACGTCGTGGGCGCCGCGCGGCTGGGAATGGCCACTTGCTGGGTGTCTCACGGCCGCCCGTGGCCGTCCGCGCTGCCTCCGCCCATGTTCACGGTGGAGTGCATTCCATCGCGCATCGACGACATCGCCGGAGTGCTCACGCGATGGACATGAACGCGGTGGTCGGCACGCACGACCTGCTTTTCATCACCCTGGACACCCTGCGCTACGACGTCGCCGAGGTGCTCGCGACCCAGGGGCGCACGCCGAACCTCTCCGCGCTGCTGCCCGGAGGCCGGTGGGAGCAGCGGCACTCTCCCGCGAGCTTCACGTACGCGGCGCACCACGCCTTCTTCGCGGGCTTCCTGCCCACGCCCGCGACGCCGGGGCTGCATCCCCGGTTGTTCTCGATGCGCTTCGAGGGCAGCGAGACGACGGCCTCGGACACCTGCGTGCTGGACGCGCCGGACCTCGTCACCGGGCTGGCGGGCCGCGGGTACCACACCGTCTGCATTGGTGGCGTGGGCTTCTTCAACAAGCGCAATCCGCTGGGCAACGTGCTCCCCGGGCTCTTCAAGGAGAGCCACTGGAGCCCCGAGCTGGGCGTGACGGACCCTCGGTCCACCGAGCACCAGGTGACGCTGGCCGTCCAGCGGCTGGAGGCGCTGCCGCGTGAGCAGCGCGTCTTCCTCTTCATCAACGTGTCGGCGCTCCACCAGCCGAACCGGCACTATGTGCCCGGCGCCATCCAGGACTCGCGCGAGTCGCACGCCGCGGCATTGGCGTACGTGGACTCGCAGCTCCCTCCGTTGTTCGCCGCCTTGCGGCGCCGGGGCCCCGCCTTCTGCATCGTCTGCTCGGACCATGGCACTACCTACGGCGAGGACGGCTTCACCGGCCATCGCCTGGCCCACCCCGTGGTGTGGACGGTGCCCTACGCTGAATTCCTGCTACCTCGAGAAACCGCACCATGACGCGTCTGGAGCAGATGCTCGAAGGGTCGCCCTACGTGGCGTACCTCTACGGCTACCCGCACAAGACGGCCTACCGGCCCTTCACGCCCGCGCTCCCGTTGGAGTCCGTCTGGGCGGAGGAGCGGCGCGACGCGCTGTTCCTCTACATCCACGTGCCCTTCTGCGAGATGCGCTGCGGCTTCTGCAATCTCTTCACCGCCGCCGGGCCGAAACAGGACGTGGTGGACGGGTACCTGGGCGCGCTGGTGCGCGAGACGAAGCGGGTGAAGGAGGCGCTGGGGACGGCGAGCTTCGCCCGGGCCGCCATTGGCGGCGGTACGCCGACGCTGTTGGACGTGGCGGGGTTGAACACCGTGTTCGACATGGCCGAAGGCGTCATGGGCGCGGACATGAAGAACATCCCCGTGTCGGTGGAGGTGTCTCCGGAGACGGTGGACGCGCAGAAGCTCCAGGTGCTGCGCTCGCGCGGCACGGACCGGGTGAGCATGGGCATCCAGAGCTTCATCGAGGCGGAAGTGGCCGCGGTGAAGCGGCCCCAGAAGACGGCGCAGGTGGAGGCCGCGCTGGACCTCATCCGCTCCACGGGCTTCCCCACGCTGAACCTGGACCTCATCTACGGCATGGAGGGGCAGACGGAGGAGAGCTTCCTCTACTCGCTGCGCACGGCGCTCCGTTACTCGCCGGAGGAGATTTATCTCTACCCGCTCTACGTCCGGCCGCTGACCTTCCTGGGCAAGAAGGCGCGAGCGTGGGACGACCTGCGCCTCTCGCTGTATCGCGTGGGCCGCGACTTCCTCCTGTCGGAGGGCTACACGCAGGTCTCCATGCGGATGTTCCGTGCGCGCCATGCGCCGGACGCGGGCGGTCCGGTGTATCGCTGCCAGGAGGACGGCATGGTGGGGTTGGGCTGCGGGGCGCGCTCGTATACGGGCGGGGTGCATTACTCGTCTGAGTACGCGGTGGGCTCTCGCGAGGTGCGCTCCATCATCTCGTCGTACAGCGAGCGGACCGAGGCGTCCTTCGGCGAGGTGGGCTACGGCTTCCGCCTGGACTCCGCGGAGCGGCGGCGCCGTTACATGCTGTTGTCGCTGCTGGCAGATGGCGTGGACCTCGCCGTGTACCGGCAGCGCTTCTGCACCGACGCGCTGGAGGACTTCCCGGAGCTGGAGGAGCTGGAGGCGCACGGACTGGCGCGGAAGAACGGTGGCGTGGTGCAGCTCACCGCGGCGGGCGTGGAGCGCTCCGACATGATTGGCCCCTGGCTGCACTCCGACCAGGTGCAGGCGATGATGAAGGAGTACGCTTGGCGATGAAGCTCACCGTGCTCTATCGAGGCCCGCTGTCCAGTTGCAACTACGGCTGCGAGTACTGCCCCTTCGGCAAGTGGAAGCACACCGACGAGGAGCTGGCCAAGGACCGCGCGGACCTGGAGCGCTTCGTCGCGTGGGTGGAGGCGCGTACGCAGGACACGGTGTCGGTGTTCTTCACGCCGTGGGGCGAGGCGCTCATCTGGCCCTGGTATCAAGAGGCGCTGGCCCGCCTGTCGCATCTGCCGCATGTGGAGCGACTGGCCATCCAGACGAACCTGTCGTGCAAGCTGGACTGGGTGGCTCAGGCGCGAGCGGACAAACTGGGCATCTGGGCCACGTACCACCCGGAGTGGACCAGGCGGCACCGCTTCGTGGCCCAGTGCGCGAAGCTGACCGAGCTGGGCGTGCGGCACAGCGTGGGCGTGGTGGGGTTTCTCCGCTTCACGGAAGAGGCGGAGGCCCTGCGTGCCGAGCTTCCCCCGGACACCTACCTGTGGATCAACGCGGTGAAGGACGGGCAGGAGGAGCCGTACACGGCGGAAGACGTGGCGCGCTTCACGCGGTTGGACCCGCTCTTCCCGGTGAACAACACGCGCCACCCGAGCCTGGGCCGCGCGTGCCGAGGCGGGGAGTCCGTCATCTCCGTGGACGGCGAGGGCACGGCGCGGCGGTGTCACTTCATCGATGAGCCGATTGGCAACATCTACGCGCCGGACTTCGACGCTGCGCTGAGACCCCGGCCGTGCGCGAAGCAGACCTGTGGGTGCCATATCGGGTACGTCCATCTGGAGTACCTGGAGTTGGACCGCGTCTTCGGCCCTGGAATCCTGGAGCGTGTCCCGGCCACGCCCTTGTGGAAGGCCGGGCTTGGGGGGGCTCCCTCCGTAGGGGGTGTCCGTCACGGAAGCTGAGGCAGGGCTTCTTGAATCTCCCACTCGTAGACGGTGAGCCCATCGCGGCGGAGGTTGGGGAGCAAATCGCCGAAGGCGTTGGCCTCCAGCACCCGGTGCCCGGTGAAGTGCTCCTCGTACATGAGGTCGATGCCAACGTGCAGGCAGTCATGGGCACGCGCCACCGTGCGGCAGCTCTCCATGGCATCCGCGAGTTCGTTCCGTGGCACCGCCGCGTGGAAGTCGCCCAAGTCGCCCCGCCAGCCGCCCAGGTGCAGGTTGGTGATGGGCCGCATGCTCTGCCGCACCACCGTGAAGGCCGGTTCGCCTCGGACCATCAGCACCCGGCAGTCGAAGTAGTCGCCGCCCAGCCGCGCCTTGGGAATCGAGCGCTCCACCTGTGAGCCCTCGCCCAGCAGATACGTGAGGATTTCATCCACCTGCGCTGGGGCCTCGACGCGGCGGACCTTCAGCGAGTTGTACCAGCCCGTCTTCGCCACTTCGATGGTGGTGGTCAGCGTGTCCGCCGAGCGCCCCCGCCGGTAGATGGCGAGGCACGACGCGGAGGAGCCACACGACACCTTCACGAACACCTCGCGGCAGTCCTCCTCCCGCATCCGTTCGCGGAGTGATTCCACGTCCGTGACACCGTCCAGCGGCTCGGGAACCGGCACGCCCAGGGCGGCGTAGCGGCGGGAGGTGATGCGCTTGTCGAAGAGGTCCGCGATGGCGGAGGGCTTCTGGAGGATGCGCCAGCGGGGATGCGCCGCGAAGATGGACTCCAGCTCCGCCAGGACTCGCAGGAAGCCCAGGTGGTGCTGCCGGGGGCTGAGAATGCGGCCACGGTCCACGGGCAGGCGGTCCACCTGCTCCGGCGTCAGGACGGAGCAGCCCTGGCCCACGGCGTCCGCGTAGCCCCGCTTGAGCAGGGCCTTCTCCACGTCCCAGTTCTCGCCCGTGGAGTCGATGCGGACGAGCGCCTCCGAGTCTGGCAGGTCCGCCAGGAGGCCCGGCGACGCCAGCAGCTCGCGCCAGGGCACGACGTGCGCGGTGGGGCGCCCCTGCCTGGCGAGGGCGTCCTGGAACAGCGTGACGCGCCGGTTCTCCGGATTGCCGATGAGGATGAACGGAGGCGCGCCCATGATGCCGGACTACTCGCTTACCGCGACGTATCGGCCGCCTTCGCCATCGTCGTAGATGTCGCGCTGGTTCCCCGCCGCCACGTCCGGGCACAACGAGGCCAGCAGCTTCACGCCTTTGCGCGTGAGCTGGTTCTGCGACACATCCAGCTTCTTGAGGTGTTTGAACGCCGCCGCGTTCGCCGCCAGGACCTCCGCGTCGGTGTCCATCAGCGTGCCCTTCGACAAGTCCAGCGACTCCAACTGCTTCAGCACCTTGGCCTTCGGCAGCACGGTCGCGAGCTCGTCGGAGAAGGCCGCGTTGCAGAGCCCCAGGTGCTTCAGGTTCGGCAGCCCCGTGGCGTCGAGGATGGGCTGGATGTCGCTCGGGCGGAACCGTCCGCCGTACTCCTCGCTGCCGAACCAGACTTCCAACTGCTCCAGCTTCGGCCACTTCGCACTGGCGATGGACTGCACCGCGGGCCGAGGAAGGCCGCCTGACTCCATCGTGAAGCGCCGCAGCTCCGGCAGCTCCACCGGCCCCAGGCGCACCTCGCCGCCACGCAGCCTCAAGGTGGTGAGGTGGGGCAGGGCCTTGAGCAGGGGCGCGAGGTTCCCCAGCTTGACCCATGAGATCTCCGACTCGTCCGGGAAGACGAAGTCACCGATGAACAGCCGCTGAAGCGTCTTCGGCGCCAGCCTGGTGACGACCTTGATGAGGTCGCCGTACTCGTTGTCACCGTCGTTGTCCGGCAGGCCGAGCGTCAGCTCCTGGAGGAACCGCGCGGAGGGGCTGCGGAGCAGCATCGTCAGTGTTTCGACGACGTCGAAGTCAGCGTCCGAGTCGAACCCCGGCGCCGCGACGCGCGCGCCCCGGATGAAGCCCAGGTGCCACTCCAGCATCAGGGCTTTCTCGCCGAGCATCGACGTGAGGCCCACGCCCAGCAGCGCTCCCTGGTGCTTCTTGTACAGGGCCGCGACCTTCCGCTTGAGGTGGGTGGCCTCCGCGCCCTGCGCCTGACGCTGCGCGTGCTGGAGGGCCATCAGCTCGCCGCGCGGGTCGCCCTGGCCCTGGAGCCAATCGGCGTAGACGAGGTAGCCGTCGTCAGACTCCGGAGCCTGGAGGATGGCGGCCTCCAGCTCCGGGTTCGTCTTGGACGCGGGCGCCGTGTCCTTCGGCTTGATGCGCGTGTAACCCTTCTTCGTCTTCTCCAGGACCTGCTTCTGGTACGCCTGCCGCGCTTCATACATCTGCTTGAACTTCTGGGTCTTCTCCTGGCCCTCCGCGCCGATGCGGCCCCAGCGGGTGGTGACGACGGTGTCCTTCCGTTCGATTTCCCAGAACTTGCTCGAAGTGCCTTCGGTGTACTCGAAGCGCGGCATGGTGTGTCCCCCTGGAGTTCGCCGCGACGCTACTCGCCCACCGCGGAGTAGCGGTACTCCTCTTCGTAGTCGCGCTGGTTGCCCACGTTGGCCTGGGGAATCGCCTTGGGCAGCAGCGCCTGGCCTTCGTCCGTCAGCGTGTTCTCCGTGACGTCGAGCTGCTTGAGGTGGGCGAAGGCCGCCGCCTTGTCCGCCAAGGCGCGCGCGCCCTCGTCGGACAGGGTGCCCATGGAGATGTCCAGCGTCTCCAACTGCGGGAGCACCTTCGCGGTGGGCAGCGCCTGGGCGAGCGCGTCCGTGAACTCGGAGTTGCGCAGGCCGAGCTGCTTGAGGTTCGGCAGGCCCTTGCCGTCAAGGATGGGCTGGATGTCCTCCACACCGCCCTCCGCGCCGTAGTTGTCGCTGCCGAACCACACCTCCAGGCGCTCCAGCTTCGGCCACTTCGCGTTGGCGATGGACTTGACGGCCGCCAGCGGCAGGCCGCCCGTCTCCACCGTGAACTCGCGCAGCTCAGGCAGGTCGATGGCGCCCAGCTCCAGCTCACCGCCGCGCAGCCGCAGCTTGCGCAGGTCGGGCAGCACCTTGAGCAGGGCGGAGATGTCGGTCAGGTGCGTCCAGGAAATCTCGGTGTCGTCCGGGTACTCGAAGTCACCGATGAAGAGCTCCTGAAGCGTCTTCGAGCCCCCGGCCTCGACGAGCGCCTGGACGGTCTCGCCATACTCGTTCTCACCGTCGAAGCTCGCCATGCCGATGGTGAGGCTGCGGATGAAGCGCGCGGAGGGGTGCTTGAGCAGCGCCCCAGCCATCTCCGGGACGTTGAAGTCAGAGTCGTATTCCTTCTGGCCCACGCGCGCGGAGCGGATGAAGCCCAGGTGCCACTCCAGGGACAGCTCCTCCGACTTCACCCCGGCCGCCAGCTCGCCGAGCAGCAGCGTCTGGTACTTCTTGATGTGCGCGGTGGCCTTGCGCTTCAGGTCGCTGGCCTCCGTGCCGCTGGCCTGGGAGGCCGCGTGCTGGATGGCGATGAGCTCGCCGCGCGGGTCGCCCTGGCCCTGGAGCCAGTCGCTGTAGACGAGGTACGCGTCCACGTTGTCCGGGTCCTTGAGGATGGCGGCCTCGAGCTCCGGATTGGATGCAGGCTCCTCACCCCCACCGCCTTCGGAATCGTCACCGTCGCTCTTGTCGGCCAGGACGTAGCCCTTCTTCTCCTTCTCGCGGACGAGCTTGTCGTGCTCCTTCTGGGCCTCGGCGGGAGAGCCGAAGGTCTGGGTCTTCTCCTGGCCGTCGGTGCCGATGCGGCCCCACCGCGCGGTGAAGCTGTTGCCGGAGAGGTTGATTTCCCAGAACTTGCTGGAGCTGCCTTCCTTGAACTCGTACCGCGGCATGGCCCGTCCTTCGTCCGTTGCGCCGAGTGGGGCGCGTTGTGAGACGGACGCTAGAGAAGCCCTTGCGCAAGCTCAAGCGTTACGCCGAGCCATGCCTCCCAATGCGCGCTGCCGAGGGCGGCACCCAGCGGCGCTTCCGACTTTCGAGAATCCAGGTCTTCTCGCTTGTCTCGGATGGTCCGCACACGGGGGGAGGGGCCGCTGAGGTCGAGCACGTGTCGCTCGATGCGGGAGGCGCCGGGATGAGACACCTTCTCGACTTGACTACTTGCGTCGAGGAGCACCAGGTCCACCCGCGCGCGCTTCGCACGCGCTTCCGCATCCGTCAGGACCTCGTCGAGCGTGGCGGCGGTGAGGACCTCCGCCGTACCACGGGCGCGCCACTCGCGCAGCAGCAGCTCGCAGAGGCCGCGTTCAGCCTCCAGGGGCGCCGAGCCGTCATGGGCGTGCAGGAAGACGGCGCGGAAGTGGAGCTCCTCGCTGCCCAGCCAGAGGGAGAGCCGCCGCACGAGGCAGAGCAGCAGGCCCATCGACACCACGACGCGCTGCCAGCGGACCCCCGCGTCCTTCACGCGCGCATCCACGAGGTCCGGCGGCAGGACGAAGGTGATGACTCGCCGGCGGCGAACGGAGATGCTCTCGTCGCGCGTGTAGTAGAGGAGTTCGCCCTCCACATAGCGCACGTCGAAGAGGTCGAGGTTCGGCTCGTCCTCCATGTAGACCAGCTCGGAGGTGACGAGGTTCTCCAGGCTGCCCACGTTGGACACGGAGGAGAATCCACCTTGTGGGAAGGCGGCCTCGTCCTCCAACGCCATGGGGAGCGGTGCGGTGCTCACCGGACGGGCGCGGAGCTTGGGCGGCAGGGTTCGCGACAGGGCCTCGGCCGCCTCCACTGCCTGCTCCAAAGCCATCCGCTGCGCCTTGCCCTGGAGGTGTTCCAGGTTCTCCAGCGTGAAGGACTCAGCATCGCCGAGCAGGGCATGGGCGCGCCGGGCCGCGCTCGCCAGGGCTTCGTAGCCTTCCGTGAGCCGTTCCAACGCGGCGCTGGTTCCTGATTCGCGCAGGGCCGTGTAGCCCGCCTGGAGCAGCTCCGTGGGCGGACGCTCCAGGACGCGCCGGGCCAGGGCGGGGCTCACCGGGCTTCCCGCGGTGAAGCCCATGCGGGTCAGGACGCGCGCGACGAGGAAGGCGACCCCTCGCGGCCGGAGCGTTTCGGGCAACCGTGCGAGGGCGGCGGAGACCGCCTCCAGGTGGGGCTCCGCGGCCAGGCGCGCCAGTACGTGGTCGTCATACGCGCGCACCGCCGCGCGCAGCCGAGGCTGGGTATCGGGAACGGGCGCGGAGGGCGCGAGCGGAACGCCCGCGACGAGCCGGCCGAGGTCCGCGATGAAGGCGGGTGGGGGCAGGGCAGGCGACTCCGCGAGCGTGGCGAGGAGCCACGGCACGGCCGAGGTCAACGCGTCGGCCGTGAGGTCCTCGTGCCGAATCAGGCACAGCCCCGCGCAAAGCCAGCGCTCCGTGTCCTGAGGGCTTCTCAGCTCCGAGCTCATCCGCGACTCACGAGAGGCCCAGCAGCCGGGGCACCTTCTCCTCCAGCAGGTCGATTTCTTCTCGCGTCTCGCCCAGGTACGAGAGGAGCTGGAGGTCCTGCCGCTCCACTGCGCCGCCGTGGAAGATCCACGCCCGCGTCCGGAGCAGGCGGTAGAGCTTCACCAGCTTGCGGTCGCTGATGAACACGCCGTCCTCGCGCGTCAGCGTCTGCACCACGCGGCGGAACTCTCGCAGCAGGTCATCGCGGAAGAACAGGTCGCGGTCGCGCAGCTCGCGGCCATCCGGGCCCGTCTCGCGCTTGCCCATCATCAGCGTCAGGTAACGGTGGGCCTTGAGCACGTCGTCCAGCGTGGCGTGCCCTTCAGCCCAGGGCTTCTGGTTCATCTCACGGTGCGTCTGCGAATCCAGGCCGGAGTCCAGCAGCTCCAGGAAGTAGCGGTCCTGCACCGGACGGCACGCGGCCTTGAGGCAGAAGCGGTCCTTGAGCGCGCCCAGCTCGGCGTGTTCGGGCAGCTCGTTGGTGGCGGCGAAGAGCACCTTCAGCTTCACCGGCTGCGGCGCGCCGTCCTGGTAGAACTTGCGCTCGTTGATGACGGTGAGCAGCGCGTTGAGGATGGCGGAGCTGGCCTTGAAGACCTCGTCGAGGAAGACGAGCCGCGCGGTGGGCAGCTTGCCGCCTTCGCGCCGGATGTAGCGGCCCTGGCGCAGCAGGTTGATGTCGATGGGGCCCAGCACCTCCGACGGCTCGGTGAAGCGCGTCAGGAGGTACTCGAAGTAATCCTCGTTGGGGATGCGCAGCGCGTCCCGGAACTTGAGGACCAGGTCCGACTTGGCCGTGCCCGGTGGGCCCACGAGCAGCAGCGGCTCCTGCGCCACCGCCGCCACCGTCATCAGGTCCACCAGCGTCTGCTTGCCCACGAAGTGACGGCCCAGCGCCAGGCGGAAGCGGTTGAGGCGCTCGCGAAGGCCGTGGGCCTCGCTCGAGAGCGCGTCGAACGTCAGCTCGGAGATGGCGGGAAGACTGCTCATGTGCGCTCCTCCAGCTCCCGATGGATGCGCCGTCGCACCAGGAATTCGTCTTCGTCGAGCCAGCTTCGTGCGCGCTCTCCGGTGCCTTGCGCCACCTCCACGTGGCCCTGCACCAGTGCGTCCGCCAGCTCCACCACGGAGAGGCAGAAGTGGCTGTTGGTGTTGTAGCTGTCCGTGATGATCGGCAGCCCTTCCGAGATGCGCGCCAGCCCCGGAAGCGCCAGCTCCACGGGGGCATGTGCCAGTGCGCTCGCGAGGCTGCGCATCAGCGCCAGCCGCTCAGGGAGTCCGCCCTTCGCCGCGCCCAGTGACTCGAACGCGGCGTCGAACACGTCGACGGCCTCGGCCGTGCGCCCCTGCATGGACAGGCCCGCCGCGACGCCGAGCCGCGCCGTCAGCGGTGTCTTGGGCCCCGTCAGGCGTTCTTGCGCCGCGTCCACCAGCTCGGCGGCTTCGCGAGACAGGCCGACCCGGCGCAGGCCGCGCAGGCTCACCCCCAGGATGCCCTGGCCCCATGCGGGCGACGTGGGAGCCAGCGCCGTGAGCACCTTGCGCAGCCGAGCCGCCAGCGTCATCGCGTGGTCCGCGCGACCGAAGAGGGCCGCCAGCGTCAGGGCATCCCCCAGCATCACGGCCTGGGCTTCACCGGGAAGCGCCTCCATCGATGAGACGAGCCGATTCAGGAGTGGAAGCGCACGCGCCGGCGCGACGCGGGGCAGCGTGTCGAGCAGTCCTCCGATGAGCCGCTGCCGTTCCTCGGCGGGCAGCGTCGCATCGGTGGCCCGGCCCGTCAGGGCCTCCACCTGCGCCGCCACCTGCGCCGGGTCCTTCAAGTCGCGGAGGGCGGCGAACTCCTCTCCACGCAAGTCCCTCGCGCCACGCCCGAAGGCCCTCGCGGGGTCGAGCCGCTCGCTGGGCTCCAACAGCGCCGACGCCTGCCGCAGTCGATCCACCTTGTACCGCTGGAAGGTCCCCAGGGCATTCAGTTCGGCGGCGATGTCGGAGGGCAGCGGTGTCTCGGGCGGCTGGCCTTCCAGGGCCTGGGCCACGCGCGCGCCGTATGCCCGGGAAAGGAAGCCGTGGATGGCTTCCGTCGCATCGACTGCCTTCGCCGCCTCGGACGCCAGGGTGCGGGCACGGTCCGCCTGCCCGAGCCGCGCGAGTCCCACGGCGAAGACATAGCGGACATAGGCCAGCGTGAGGGCGGGCGCCGCTTCGATGGACGAGCGGCGGCGGGGCGTGTGCTCGAACCGATTCAGCAGGGCTTCGAGCTGGGCCAGCACCCGGGGCGCATGGGCCGAATCGGTGCCACCTCGCAGGAAGCGCGGCACGTCTCTCGCGAGGGAAAGGCCTCGCTGAAGCAGCTCCAGCAGCCGGTCGCCCGCACGTGCAAGGCCGAGCGCATCGCCACCCGCCAGCGTGTCGAGCGCCGTCCGCGTGAGCCAGAGCGCCCGGACGTCGAGCTCCGCGTCATGCCTGTCCAGCCACCGCTGAAGTGCCGCCACGTCGACAGGCGCGGGCGCACCTGGGACGCACATCGCGCGCACCAGGCTGCTGGCGACGCCGCGCACGTCATCGCCCGTGGGCGCGGGTGACGCCATCCTTTCGGCAGGGGAGGCGCCTCCTTCGTTTTCTGAATCGGACCAGCGCCGAGCAAGCTCGGTGGCCTCGGCGTCGGACGCTGACCACAGCGCGCGTGTCCAGCACAGGCTCGCGTCGCGCTTGCGGCCCAGCCGTCCGTTCAGCTCCGCCATGCGAGTCCAGAGCTCCTGCCGCTGCGGCGAATCGGCGGGCACCTCCAGGGCCAGGAACGCCTTCTCCAGAGAACTCAGCTCTTCTTCCACCGCGCTGGATTGCGCGGGCGTGAGCGGCGCCAGGCGGACGCCGGTGGGCACGGGTTGGGCGACGCGGACCGCGACAATGGGGGGCGGGCTCGCGGGCGTCACGGGGGGCGCCGGCACTTCACGGCGGCTACGGCGCGCGCCTCGCGGGCTCCGGTCGTCGTCTTCGTCCGGTTGCATCGCGCGGGCCGCGCTCTGCCACTCACCCTCCGCGGCCTCGAAGGCGGCGAAGTCGAAGCTGGCGCTCCGGACCCACGGCATGAGCACGCCGGCGTTGGCATCCACGACGTAGTCCACCCACGTGTCGAGCGGCTGGAACGCGGATTCCGGCAGCCGTTCCGCGCGGAAGCCTCCATCCCCGGTGGGGTGGAGCCACGTCACGGTATCGACCTGGGGCACGAGCAGCGCGCGCAGGCGGTCCCTTCGCACGGGGGGCTCCAGCAGTCCGTCACACGGCAGGAAGAGGTCCGCGAGCTGAGGCAGCGGCGCGTACGCCATGCCTGACAGGCCCAGCTCCGGGGGCCGCTCCCGGCCCGCTCGGGCACGGAGCACGATGCACGGCGCCTCCGGTGGCCCCGTGACAGCGAAGCGGAGCTGCGCGAGCAGCGGCTCCGGCACCGTGTGGACCAGGGACTCCACCTGGGCGAGCGCATTCTCGCGCAGCACCCAGAGGCTCGCGGGTTCCGTACGTGCGGCTCGCGTGAGGCGCAGCGGCACCGTCAGCCGGCCCGGGGTGGGCGCGGGCGTCCAGTCCTCGCCCGGGGCTGGGAGCCGCAGGTCGGTGTGTTGGTACAGGTCCGTCCACGGGCCGTCCGGCGCGGTCAGCCAGGGGGCTTCGCCGCGGACGAGCAGCAACGTCCCCGCGGGCGCTTGCAGCGTGCGCGCGAGTGGATGCGTGTAGCCCACCTCGACCCAGACGGCGTGTTGCCCTGGGACAGCGGGAACGAAGGCGCGCAGCGGACCCGAGGCGTCCAGCGCGCTGGTGAGGGTGAAGTAGGGTGGCGCCATCGCGCGCAGCAAGGCGCGCTGTCCGCTTCCCCCCGAGGCTTGGGCGAAGCACACCTCCTGCCGGTCGCACCCCAGGCGCAGCATCTCGCCCGCCAAGGGGAGGAGTGCATCGGCGCTCGGGGGCAGGAACAGCACCGGGCCGGTCGGTGCGCTCTCCAGCGGCACGCGCCGCGCCGTCACCAGCTCCGCCCAGCAGAGGACCGGCGTGGCCTCGTTCGCGCGGCTCCGCGTCACCTGCACGCCGAGGGACGCGAGGTGCGCGAGCACCTCCTTCGCGGGCATCACCTCCGGCAGGACGTGAAGCGCGCCGTCGGGCGTCCGATGATAGCGGGCGGGTTCGGCCTGGACTTCGGCGGGGATGAGTCCGGAGGTCAGCGCCAGGTGGAGCGCCTCCTCACTGGTGAAGACGAGCATGGACATCAGGCCTTCTGGCTGACCTTTTCGGAGGCATCCTCGGCGGTGGAGGTGGGCTCGGCCGCCTTGCCCGACGGCGTGTCGCGCTGGACGATGACGCGGCCCAGTTCGGAGGCCTTCAGCGTGCCGCCCTGGATGAGCGAGTCCACGAGCCGCCGGTGCTCGTCCTCGTGCTCCATGGGCAGCGCGTCCGCGTCGCTCTCGTACTGGATGATGACGTCCTTGCGGCCCGTCGCCGGGTCCACCTGGAGGCGGAGGATGAGGCTAGCCAAGCGCGGGCTCCTTTCTCGGCGCCACGGGCGCGGGCACCAGATGGGTGAAGGCCTCGCGGTCCAACACCTTGCGTTCGATGAGCAAATCTCTCAGGGCCACGACCCGCTCCTTCTCGCGCTGGAGGATATCGCGGGCCCGGGCCCGTTGGACGGCCAGGACTTCCTGTATCGCGGCCTCCAGCGTGCTTCGCGTCGCGTCGGACAGGGCATGCCGGTCCCCCTGCCGTCCCGGTGCATCAAAGCGCCGCACGGGCACGCCGTCTCCGCCCATGCCCAGGTCCTCCACCAGCTCGCGCGCAATCTCCGTGGCGCGCTCCAGGTCGTGTGCGCTGCCCAGGGAGAGGTCATCCAGGAGCAGCGCCTCCGCCTCCCGGCCGCCGAAGAGCATGCAGATGCTGTCCAGCAACTGGCCTCGCGTGACGACGTACCGGTGCGCGGGGTCCGCGTACTGCACGTGCCCCAGCGAGCCCGCCAGGTCACCCCGGATGCTGATGCGGTCGATGGCGGGCGCGTGCTCACAGAAGAGCGCGCACACCGCGTGCCCCGCCTCGTGTGTGGCCACGACGCGCTCCTCCATGGGCGTGAGCTCCGGCCGGTCCAGGAACTCCGTGAGGGCGCGCTCCACGTCCACCGCTTCGGTGGGGCCCTGGGCGCCATCGCGCAACCGCCGACGTGCGAGTGCCCGGCACAGGGCCTGGATGTGGTCGCCGGAGAATCGCGTGCCGGTGCCTTCCACCCGGTCGCCCGTGCGCTTCACCGCGTAGTCCAGCGCGCGCTCCGTCATCTCCAGGCCCAGCTTCTGGTTGTAGATGGACAGGATGGCGCGCCGGTCCGCGCTGTTGGGGTAGGGGATGCAGAGCTGGAACTCGAAGCGGCCCGGGCGCAGCAGCGCAGGGTCCAGGGACTCCACGAAGTTGGTGGTGCCCACCACGAAGACCAGCTCCTCCTTGCGGAAGCCGTCCATCTCCGTGAGGAGCTGGTTCACCATGGAGTGCTCCACGCCCGAGCCCGTGTACGTGCCACGCGCCGACGCGAAGGAGTCCAATTCGTCGAAGACGATGATGCTGGGCGCCGCCTGCCGCGCGCGGACGAAGATCTGCCGGAGGTTCTCCTCGCTCTCGCCCACCCAGCGGCTCTTGAGCTCGGGGCCGCTCACCACCTGGACGGCCGCGCCCAGCGACGAGGCCATGGCCTTGGCGAAGAGCGTCTTGCCGGTGCCGGGAGGGCCCCAGAAAATCATCCCGCGCGGCAACAGCGCCTCCACGCGCTTCACCGCCTCCGGGTCGCTCAGCGTGTCCTTGTGCGCCAGGACGTCCAGAATCTCCTGCTGGAGCCGCTGCTTCACCTTGGCGTAGCCGCCGATGTCCGCGTGCAGCTCCAGTTCCGGCACGCTGAGCGAACCGGTGAGCGTGGCCGAGCGCAGTTGCGCATACGCGGGCTTCGGGTTGGCGGGGTAGTCCTCGCCGGTGATGGCGCCCAGCAGGCGACGCAGCCGCACGGCGTTGACGCCGGAGACGTGCTTGTAGAGGGCGTAGGGCTGCAGGCCCCTTCCGAACTTGCGGCACTCGCGCTGGGTGATGAGGTAGCGCAGCCGGTCGCGCCCCACGCCGAGGATGCTCTCCTTGTGGGGGAAGAGGTTCTCGATGACGCGCGGCACGGGGAAGGACGGGTCCTTGAACCCGACCCAGACCATCTCCGGGTTTTCGTACAGCAGGGGGATGACCTCACGCGCCTCGCTGGTGAGCCCGCCGCTGCTGGTGGTGAGCAGGTCCAGGTGGGGCAGCACGACGATGCGCTCGCGCACCGCGCCACGCACCGCGTCCCGGAGCTGCGCGATGAGCGTGGCCATCATGCTGGGAGCGGGCATTCCCGGTGGAGGCTCCTGCGCGGTGCGGCCGTCCAGGTAGAGGAACTGCTTGCCGTCCTTCTTCAGCCTGTCTCGCAGGCACTTGTAGAAGTAGGGCGTCAGCTCCTTGTCCGCCTCCACCATGACGGGCAGCCCGCGCAGCAGCGCCTCGCAGACACGGTTCAGCTCGGCGGGGTAGGCGGCCTCGACGGCGGCGAAGGGCGACAGCTCCGTGGGCAGTGACTCCTCGGGGATGCGCTGACTCATACGCGCACCTTGATGGTGAGTGAGCCCGTCGCCGCGTCCTCGTGGACCTCCTCGATGGTGCCGAGCTGCCCGGCGCGCACCTTGAGCGCCTCCGCCGTCACCTTGTTGGAGATGGAGTCCAGCTCTGACTTGAGGTCTTTCAGCCGGCCTTCGAGCTTCTGGGTGACCTGCTGTCGCAGCGTGTCCGTGGCGACGTCCGCCGCGTCCTCCAGCCGCGCGCGCGCCAGGTCCTGGGCCCGCAGCTTCGCCTGCTCCACCTCGTGAGGGCTCTCCACGGCCAGCTCGCCGCGCGCCTTCAGCTCCACCTCCTGCTCGCCGCTGAGGGTGACGCTGACGTCACCGGTGGTGACGTCGATGGCGATGCGGACACCATCCGCCTCGGTGCGCAGGGCCACGTCGCCCTCTTGCGTGAAGCCCCGGTTCGCCAGCTCGGCCGCGAGCAGCCCAGCCAGCTCCTCGCGCGACAGGAGGGGGAGCAGCTCCAGCTTGGAGCAGAGGCCGTCCTCGGCCTGGACCACGCGGTTGAGGGACTCGGAGACGGAGACTCGGTAGGCGCGGCTCATGAAGCGCTCCCGGCGGAGGAAGGTGGAGGTGTGGCGGAGGCGCCGCTGGCGCTGGTGAGGGCGGTGGCCAGCTGCCGGGCGTGGTCCTCGGCGCGGCGGAAGCCTGCTTCACCGAAGGCGTTCCATTCAGACAGCAGGTGCTGGGCGGCGTCGTAGTCGTCGTCGAAGAAGCGCACGGCGCGGTGCTCCGCGTCCCAGCGCGACAGCCGTCCCAGCGCGCGCAGGAAGGCTGCGGCGGCACGAGCTGCCGCGGCCCGCGAGGACAACGTCGTCGAGGAAGACAGCCCCTCCACCCAGCGCGTGGCGGGCTGCTCCAGCAACGGGCGCGCCGCTTCGAGGAGGAAGCCCGCGAGGTCCCTTCGGCCCGCGCCATCCACCGCGTCGAGGAACGCGGCGAGCACGGCCTCCTGCGCGGTGCCCAGGGCCAGGGCCCCCTCGGGAGACGCGATGTGACGCTTGGACTCCTCCAACCCACGCCAACGCAGCACGAGCTCCAGCCGCAGCGCCTCCAGCAGCCACGCGCCGTCCGCCAGCAGTGGCGCGAAGGCGGTGGCATCGAACTCCGGACGGTGCGTCCCGAACTGCTCCGGGAAGCCCAGCCAGCAGAGGGCGGAGCGGCGGAAGAGGTGCTGTGCGCCCAGGGCCGGCGCACAGGGGGTGCCCGCCACCAGACGGCAGCAGAGAAAGAGGATGAGTTCGTCGGCGAGCGTGGGGGTTCCGTCCACCTCCAGCGGCATGGCCCCGTGTTTCGTCAGGGGCTGTTCCAGAAGCCACTTCAGGACGTGGAAGGTGAGGGGGGAGAAGCGCAGGGGGGGCGGAGCATGCCGCTCCCAGAGCCGGCCGGTGTGTGCCTGCCCGTCGCGCACCGTGAGCTGCTGGCGCCAGCCGCCGCATCGGGCGAGCGCCAACACACTGCCCTTGGCGAGCGTGTCCCGCAGGACCTGCATCGCGCCGGGACTGAGCTTCGCTGGGACGGCGTGCCGGTTGCGGAGCAGGTCCTCCACGGGGGCGTACTGCCCCAGGCCGACGATGGCGCGGGCGAGCGTGAGCAGCTCGAGCTCGGACGGAGCGACGCGAATCATGGACGGAGCCGGTCGGCGAGCGCGGGCCAGCCGTTGATGACGAGCTTGCCGCCGACGAAGTGCACCTCCGCCGTGTTCGGGGCGGTGAAGCACGCGTCGTCCTGAGAGTAGCGGCCGGTGAGGAAGTGCATCACCTGGTTGCGTGAGCCAATCCACCGCCGCGCCGTCTCCGGCTGGTCCTTCTCGAAGCGGCCGTCCACCAGCAGGTCCACCGTCGCGAGGAGCCGGTCCACGTCGTCCCGCGCCTGGGCCCGCAGCTCCGCGAGCGTGTGGCCGGTGAAGACCATGATGCTCAGCCCGGCGGCGCGGACGCGCTCGCACAGCGCCGCGGCGGGACCGGGCTGGGAGAAGGGCTCGCCGCCCAGCAGGGTGAGTCCCTCGATACCGGGCGTGGCCAGGATTGCCTGGGCCAGTGCCTCCACCGTCTCCACGGTGCCGCGCTCGGTCGCGAACATCTCCGGGTTGCAGCACCCCGGGCAGCGCAGGGGGCAGCCCTGGACCCAGAGGGCGTAGCGCACACCGGGGCCCTCCGCTTCCGTGCGGGGGACTCGCTGGGCAATCCGGAGCGTCGGGCCGGAGCTGGGGGTGCCTGCGGCGATGGCCATGAAGACGGCTCCAGCATGCCAGCAGCGGCGGCGCAGGGGGAGCGCGAGGACGTGTCTCATGCCGCGAGACGGGCTCGTTTGCTTGTTGATACCTTCCGCCGCCCGGTCGTTCATGACCTGTACCTACATCCAGGTCGAGTGATGGCTGGCGAATCTTCTCGCGTCGCAAATTGTCAACGCCGCTTCATCCCTCAAGTAGACTGTGGTGGTCATGACGCGGCCTGTGTCCGCCTACGCCCCTCGAAGCGAACGCAAGCCGTTGTACGTGAAGGTGGTGACGCAGCCCGCGCTCCATGGGTGCTGGGCCGTCAACATCAGTGAGACGGGCATCGGGCTCATCGCCACGCCGCACACGCCGTCCGAAGGGCCGCGTGAGGGCGAGGACGTGGAGCTGTCGTTCTCCCTTCCGGACTCCGGTGAGCACATCCGCGTGCGCGGCGTGGTGCGCTGGCGTCACGACGCGTCTGGCGCGGTGGCGGCCATGGGCGTGAGCTTCCGCGCCTTCGAGGAAGCGGACGGCGTGAAGCTGGCGCGCTACCTTGCCTCGTCGCACCTCCAGGTGGTGGTGGCCTTCGCCACCGAGCAGGAGGCGCGCGCGGTGACTGCCGCGCTGGAAGGGGTGGCCAAGCTCCACTTCGCCGCCAGCCCGTCGGACGCCCACGCGCTGGTGACGCGCGGGGACGCGGCGTGCCTGGTGGTGTGCGGTCAGGACGAGGAGCAGGCCCTGGCCCTGGTGGAGTCCCTGGCCGCCCGCCGCGCGGACGCGGACCCTTCCGGCGCGGGGCCGCCCAGTGACCTGGCATCGCGAATCGTCTACTGCGCGCCGGCCGCGCCGGAGCGGCTGGTGGCCCTCTTCAACGCCGGGCGCATCTTCCGCGCGCTCGGGCCTTCACCCACGCGGGAGGCCCTGCACCAGGCGGTGCTTCAAGCGGGGCGCGAGCACGGCGTGCGCACCGAGCAGTGGCGCATGGCGCTGGAGCTGGAGCGCAGCTTGCTGCGCGAGCGCGCCCTGTCGCAGAAGCTGCCGCCGGCCCCCGGTGGGCGCGGCGGGGACGAGGTGGGCTTCCGCAGCGCCGCCATGCAGCGGGTGATGGAGCTGGTGCGCCTGGTGGCGCCCCACCGCGTGGCCGTGCTGCTCCAGGGCGAGACGGGCACGGGCAAGGAGGTGCTGGCGCGCATCCTCCACCGGCTCAGTGGCCGGGGGGACGTGCCGCTCGTGGTGCAGGACTGCGGCGCGCTGTCGGAGACGCTGCTGGAGAGTGAGCTCTTCGGTCACGTGAAGGGCTCCTTCACGGGCGCGGTGGCGGACCACCCCGGGCTCTTCGTGCTCGCCAACGGCGGCACCATCTTCCTGGACGAAATCGAGAACACCACCGCCAACCTCCAGGCCAAGCTCCTCCGCGTGCTGGAGACGGGGGACGTGCGTCCGGTGGGAGGCACCCAGGTGCGCCACGTGGACGTGCGCGTGGTGGCCGCCAGCAACAAGGACATGGGCGAGGAAGTGCGCGCCGGCCGCTTCCGCGCGGACCTCTTCTACCGGCTCAACAGCTTCACCGTGGACATCCCCCCGCTGCGGGACAGGCCGGAGGACGTTCCGGAGCTGGCGCTCTACTTCCTGGAGTTGTTCAACCGCACC
This sequence comes from Myxococcus sp. AB056, assembly GCF_006547365.1. Lineage (NCBI taxonomy): Bacteria > Pseudomonadati > Myxococcota > Myxococcia > Myxococcales > Myxococcaceae > Myxococcus > Myxococcus sp. AB056. The sequence goes on from NZ_VHLB01000060.1 coordinate 23,145, forward strand.
TTGCGTCGCTCAGCCAGCGGCATCGCGCCGGACGCGGTGGACGCGCTGCGGGCCTACGCCTGGCCGGGCAACGTGCGCGAGCTGCGCAACGTCATGGAGCGCTCGGTGCTGCTCTCCCGCCCGGGCGAGGTGGTGTCGCGGCGGCTGCTGCCGCCGGTGCTGGGCTCCACCTTGGCCCTGCGGAACGAGCCGGGTGGGGATGGCTCGCTGCGCGCGCGGCTGGATCGGGTGGAGCGGGAGTTCATCCGCGAGGCACTGGAGCGCCACGGCGGGGTGCTGCGGCGCGCGGCCGTGGCGCTGGGGATGGACCCGGTGACGCTGGGCCGGCGGGTCCGGCGCCACGGCTTGTGGAAGGGAGACACCTAGCACTTGCGCCTCAGTGGGCGCGAATCCACTGGAGCATGGGCTTCCAGACGCGCACGCGCGCGTCGTCCGCCAGGAACAGGTCCGCGTGCCCGTAGTCCAGGGCGCGCGCGGTCTCCGGCAGCGTGCTGATGTTGAGCAGGGTGACGTCCCGGCTGCCCAGCAGCGTGACGCTGTGCTCGCCGTAGCGGCCCACGCCGCCCGCGGCGCCCACGTACAGAACCGGCACCTTCACGTCGCGCAGGCGGTCGCCGTAGGGCACGTGCTTCCCGCAGGCCCACGCCTCCGTCTCCACCACCTCGTTGATGCTCTGGTACGGGGCGGCGCGCTGGCCGAACTCGAAAAGGTAGCCCTCGTGGGTGAAGGCCAGCCGCTCCGGCAGGCCCAGGGTGTCCGGCGTGCTGCCCATCAGGTGGTAGGCCGGGACAACCGGCTGCAACGGCGCGAAGAGCACGCTCGTCGCGCCCGCCGCGACCAGGGCCAGCTTGCGGTTCGAGGGACGGCCCGTGCCCGGCCCGAAGATGTCGTCCTGCACCAGCGGCGACGGCGCGGCCGGCTGCACCGCGGCGAGCTGGCCAATGGCCTGCAGCATGATGCCCGGCGCCGGCCCGAGCAGGCCACCCTCCAGTTGGCCCTCCTGGCGGGCATTGCTCAGCGCCTCATAGCGCTCACACGCCCACGCCTGCTGCTGCGCGTCCTCCGGGGAGAAGCGCACCGCCATGTCCATGGGGATGAAGCCGTCCACCAGGCGCAGCGCGCGCGGCAGCCGGGCCTCGCGGTTGAGGTACGCGTAGCCCACCACCGCGCCCCGGCTCCAGCCCAGCAGGTGCATGGTGCCCATGAAGTTGCCGCCCGCCAGCCGCAGCAGTTTCGCCACCCCCAGCGCCACGCCCACGTCGGCCGCGTGCGTTTCCAGCGTCCAGTTCTTCATGAAGCGAAAATCCTGCGTGTTCTGCGGCACGCCCGCCCACCGCAGGTCGATGCCCCACACGTCCACGCCCTCCTTCGCCAGGTACGCGGCGATGGACTGCTCCGGCGGAACGAATGCGGAGCCGATGCTGGAGAGGAACGCGGCCTCGAATCCCCACCCGTCGCCGTGCACCATGAACACCGCGCGCGTCGCACGCGCCGGCCGCCACGCCCGGTCCTCCCGCACCACCCGGTGCAGGGTGATGACGTCCTGCTGCGACGGCCCCACCTGCAGGCGGTAGCGGTAGTGGGCCACGTCGCCGAACAGCGCCACCCGCTCACTGCTTCCCAGATTGCTGGAACCGAGGAGCGCGGCGCCGACCGGCGCGCCTTCCGCCAGCGCCACGCCCTGGAGTGCCGCGGCCCGTGAGACAGCGTGTCGCATGTCATCAGAAGGAGCCCCTTCGGCGGTTCGAGCCAACGACAGACATGCCAACGAGACGCAGAGGAAGAACACGGAACGCATACAGACCTCGGATCGGCTGAAGAGGTTCGGGGGAGTCGAGTTACGCCGGCCCATGACGCCCCTGACGTGTCGCCCCCCCGAGCAGAATTCACGCCAATCATTAAACCCCTGTAACTCCTGGAGTGTTATCCAGACAGGGACTTCATGGGTGAATGCCACTGTGGATCGAACCTCTGACATCCCCTGCCAGGTGGGGTACTTCGGCGCGTGCTTCATCGCTGAAGCCCGCGCATCACCGGTGCGGCTTCCGGGGCGTCACGAGGAACCCAGCAGGGATTGAGAGGCGTGGGTGACGAGCGCGCGCAAATGACCACAGGCGACCAGAACGGGCAAGAACCGATTAGCTCTCCAGTACGGGTGGACTGACGGGGTCCGAACGGCACCAGGTGACGTGGGAGGGGTGCTGAACACACGCGCCCGTGGGGCTCTCGCCACCCTCCTGGGTGGGGGGCACATGGAAGCCAGACTTCAACGTGAGGCGGCCCATGTTCGAGCAGCGGTTCCAGCGCAATCTGGGCGTGGTGGATGCGGAGACGCTGGACAAACTGTCACGCACGCATGTGTTGGTGGCGGGCGTGGGCGGCGCGGGTGGCCAGTGCGCGGTGGACCTGGCGCGGCTGGGGTTCGGCGGCGTGACGCTGGCGGACTTCGACGTCTACGAGCGCCACAACATGAACCGGCAGGTGGGCTGCTTCGAAAGCACGTTGGGCCGCTCCAAGGTGGAAGTGGTGGGGCGGATGTGCCGGGACATCCACCCGGCCCTGCGGCTGCGGGAAGTGCCAGAGGGCATCACCGAGGCCAACGTGGAGGACGTGCTTGGCGGGGGCGGTGCGCTGGGGCCGGTGGATTACGTGGTGGAGGTCATCGACATCGCGGGGGCGCATGAGAAGCAGGTGCTCCACCGCGCCTGCCGCCAGCGTGGCGTGCCGGTGATGACGGGGCTGATGTTGGGATTCGGCGCGGCGCTGCACGTCTTCCAGCCGGACGCGCCGCTGTACGAAGCGCTCTACATCCTGCCGGATGGGCGCATCGACCTGCCGGCCATCATCCCCCACCTGGGAAGCTACATGCTCCGCGAGTACATGGACGCGTGCTTCCAGGGCCGGGGCCACGCCCCCACCTGCGTGGTGGGCGCGACGAGCGCTGCGGGGATGATGGTGACGGAGTTGACGCGCGCGGTGATGCGGGGCCCCCGGTCCATGGTGTCGTGGCCGGAGTATCTCTATGTGGACTTCTTCGACCACAGCTTCGTCCGGGGCACCGCCGCGTCGGCCCTGGCGCGGCGGGCGGTCCCGGCGTCGCGGGCCGGAGGTGCCCCGGCCGCGAGCTGACGTCGCTGGACGGAAGGGCGGGCCGCGCTCACACCACGCCGCGCGCCCGGGCCTCTTCGATGACCTTCACGCCGTCCACGCCCAGGCTCTTGCCCAGATAGGGGGCGACGAGGTCGGCGTGCTTGTGCACGCGGTGGAAGGCCTCGTCGAAGGTGCGCGTCACCAGGTTGATGCCGGAGATGATGACCCGCTGCAGGTTGTATTGCAGGTCATTGCCTTCGACGATGGCGTGAATCTCCGTGAAGAGGGGGCGCGCGTCCGAATGGAAGGTGGACAGGTTGCGCCGCTGCTCCGAATTGGGCACGGAAGACTTCGGTGAAAGGCTGGCGACGAGGACGAGCGGGTGCTGAAGCTGCTCGTGCGCGCCCTTCATCTGCTGGAAGACGGTGTGGATTTCTTCCTGACTGGGTGGTGCCTCCCAGCGGAGGAAGAACACTCTGCCGATGATGGCGGTCTTGTAGACGGATGTGGCCATGATGTCCCCCTGCTGCTGCCGCGGTGATTCCACCGGGAAATCCCGGTGCCCCTTCGCCAGGAACGAACGGCGGCGCCTGGCGGTCTGCGCACCCATTGGCGCGCGTCCCTGGAGCAGACGGAATCAGACTGGAGGGCGGACATCCGCGGCCCGACATTGCCCCGCCGGGCCGCGAGGTGTCCGGCCCCCGACGAATCGGGGGCCGGCGGGGACATCAGTTGCCGGTGAGGGTGATCTGCTCAGCCGGCGCGGCGGCGATTTCCTCGGCGGTGAAGAGGATGGGCCGCCACTGCTTCTGGGAGAACAGCCGCGTCTGGTCCGCGTAGTACGGCGAGGCCGGGTTGCTGGACTCGCTGTAGGTCAGCAGGGCGCTGGCCTGCACGCCGGTGGGCGTGAACTCCATGGCCATGATGAAGCTGCTGCCGTTGTTGATGACGTAGCCGCCGTTGGCCAGGGCCGTGCGTCCGTTGACGACGGTCCGCGTGGCGCTGCCCACCTCGGCTTTGGGCGTGGTGGACTTCAGCGTGCCGAAGCCGACGATGTTCGCCGCGCCATCGTAGTTGCCGCCGCCGTGGATGGGGATGCGCTCGCCGCTCACGCGGGGGGTGAACTGCGCCTCGCCCAGCGGGAGGTCCAGCGCCAGCCCCGCGCGCGTCAGCGTGGTCACGGCCTGGGCCAGCTTGGTCAGGACGGGGTCGGTGCCCTGGGCGGGCGCGGGCGCCAGCGTGTGGGGCGTGGCGATGGGGTCGGCCGGGTCGAAGGGCGTGGCGTACAGCGCCGGGCTCGCCTGCAGCTCGCCCATGGTGAACGTGCCCGCGAACTCGCGCCACACGATGGCGCCCACGCTGTCCAAGTCATAGCGGCGGTCCCACTGGGCAAGCAGCGAGCACGCCTGGCTGATGTCCACGGTGTCCGCGCCGTACGGCACCGTCGTGTGGCCGGTGCAGCGGGCCACCACGTCGTCGACGAGCAGCTCGGCGATCATGCCGCGGTTGTTGAGGATGGCGTCCTGCAGCTCGGTGCGGGTGAAGAGGCCATCCGCGCCGGACGCGCCACCTTCGACCTGCTCGGTGAGCATGACGGCGTTGAGGCGCGTGCGCGGCGTCTGGGGCACGTCCTCCAGGCCGTGCAGGGGCGAGAAGCCCTTGAGCGGCGCGGCGGGGTTGGTCAGCCAGTAGCTGTCATTGGCGTTGAAGACGAAGTCGGTGCGGTCCAGCTTGGGCACCTTGCTGAAGGGGACCAGGCCCGGGCTGCGGGCGCCGGGCTCATCCTGCCACTCGTTCTGGCTGTTGCTGCCGTCGAGCAGCACCAGGCCCATCTGCTGCCAGATGGCGGTGGTGGCCAGGTCCGCGCCCTGGCGGGCGAAGTTCCAGGTGGTCAGGGCCGCTTGGGACAGGTTCGGCGTGGGCGTGGCATCCGTGTACCAGGTGTTGCCCGCGCGGTCGGCCGCCATGGTGTTGACCCAGGGGATGCCCTGCTCGCGCGCGTAGACGGCCTTGAACTCATCCATGCTGCGGGCCTGGTTCATGCCCAGGAACTGCGCCAGCAGGGTGTCGTTCTCCAGGTTGGCGTCGCGGTAGGTGAGCACGGACTGCTCGGTCCACTCCGCGGTACCGGGGATGGAGATGATGGGGCCGTAGTGGCTGCTGTACATGCGGCGCGTGACGTTGACGAGCGTGCCGTTGTCGAGCAGGACCAGGATGGTGATGTCCTTCCAGGTCATCTCCCGCTCTTCGTTGTCGTAGTAGTACGAGGTCGGCTTGCCCGGCACCAGGCGCAGCCCGTACAGCGTCATGCGCTGGCCGGAGGAGAAGGTGTGCGTCCAGGCCACGTCGTTGTTGAAGCCGATGAGGACCGCGGGCACGCCCAGCAGGCCCACGCCGTAGATGTCCAGCTCACCGGGGACGGTGAGGTGGCTCTCCCACAGCTTGAGCTCGCCTTCCCAGGGGAAGTGCGGGTTGGCCACCACCATGCCGTGGCCGGTGGCGGAGCGGTCGCGGCCAATGGCCCAGCCGTTGCTGCCCACCTGGTGCAGCTCGGGCCGCTGGACCTTGACGTAGTCGCGGTCCGGCGTGCCCACGGTGGTCGCCGTCACGTCGGGCGGCGTGGCCGCGGCGAGGGCGAGGGCGACCTGATAGCTGCTGCCCGTCAGCGCCACGCTGTAGGCGTAGGCCAGCAGGTCCACCTCGGAGATGGGGCGCACCCACTTGGCGCCGGTGCAGGGCGCGGGGAGCTGATCCTTGGGCGTCTCCTCGAGGTAGCGGTTGAAGCCGGCCGCGTAGCCCTTGAGCATGGCCTGGAGGGTGGCGGGCTGCGTGCTGAAGCGCTCCGTGGCGCGCGCGTGGAGGCCCAGCGAGCGGTAGGCGAAGTCGCTGCCCGCGTAGGTGCTGCCGGGGCCCATGCCCATGAAGCGGGCGCGCTCGCCGCGCACCTTGAGGATCTGATCCGCGAGGATACAGACGTGGTCCTGGGCGAAGGCATAGCCATTGCCGTACGCCACGCTGCCCATGTCCTTTCCGGTGATGTGGGGGACGCCGTGGGCGGTGCGGCGGATGGTGACTTCGTAGGTGGGCGTCGGGGTCGGAGGCGTGCCTTCGTCGTCGTCACCACAGGCGGAGCTGAATAGCAGGCTCACGCCTGCGAGAAGGGAGAACTGCCAGCGGGTGCTCCGCGTACGCCGGAGCACACCGCGCCGGAGGGGCGAGGGAGATTTGGGGTGCATGACAGTCGTCGAGCGTAGGGAGTGGCTGATCACACCGTCAAAATGTTTCTGAAACTGGAATGGTTTCTCACACCGCCGGGCACAACGCAGTGTGGCAAGAACGAGCTTCCGGCCGAGCGGGAGGGGTGTGGTAGGAAATCGCGCATATGTCGACCGAGCCGTCCCGTGCCCGCCGCCCGCGCCGTCACTTTTCGATGATTCGCACGTTCGTGCTCGCTGACTTCGTGACGCTGGGCAACGGCTTCGCGGGCGCGGGCGCCATCCTTTCCTCCATGCAGTACCTGGCTTCCGGGGACGTGAGCTGGCTGTGGGTGGCCTTCGGCCTGATGCCAGTGGCGCTGGTGATGGACGTCATGGACGGGCGCATCGCGCGCTGGCGCTTCAAGAAGTCGCCTCTGGGCGCGGACCTGGACTCACTGGCGGACGTCATCTCCTTCGGCATGGCGCCGGCGGCGCTGGCCTTCGCGGTGGGGATGCGCGGCTCCCTGGACGTGGCGGCGCTCCTCTACTTCGTGGCGTGTGGCATCAGCCGGCTGGCGCGCTTCAACGTCACGTCGGCGGACCTGTCGGACGAGTCCGGGAAGGTGAAGTACTTCGAGGGAACCCCCATTCCCACCAGCCTGGCGCTGGTGATGGTGATGGCCGCAGCGACGTGGGCGGGGCGCATCGGTCCTGACCTGTGGGGTGGTGAGTGGCGCCTGGGACCCTTGGTGCTGCACCCGTTGGCGCTGATGTACGTGGCCAGCGGAAGCGCGATGATCAGCAAGACATTGCGCATTCCGAAGATTTGATAGCGGACACCCACCCACCCCTGGGCGCGGGGTTACCCACGCATGGCCGGTTGCCCACCCTGAAGTGGGTGCCTAGCTTCGCCACCGTTCCTTCCGCCGTCCCCCATGTGGGGCGCGCGGCGGCCAAGGTTGACGGTAGTGGGGAAGGGGTGGGCCATGACAGGGCGCTTGGGCTGGGTCGCCCTCGCGGTGGTGGGGTTGCTGGTCGGTTGTGCGGATCGCGAGCGCTCGGCGCTGGCGGACGGAAGGCTGACGGCGACGCCGGGTGGCGTCGACTTCGAGCGGGTGGCCATCTTCGATGCGCGCGAAGCGGAGATTTCGCTGCGTAACGTGGGCCGCGCACCCGTTGACGTGAACGAGGTCTGGGTGGAGGGCCCCGAGGGGGCCTACCGCGCCGAGTTCACCCATGAGGGGCCGCACAGCTTGCAACCCGGGAGCGCGTGCTCGCTGCGCGTGCGCTTCGCGCCGCCCGCCGAAGGTTCCCTGCCGGGGGTGTTGGTGGTGCGCTCGGATACGCGCATCGAGCCCCTGCTGCGCATCCCCCTGACGGGCACCGGCGTGGACGCCTGGGCCCGCGTGTCGCCGCGTCGGCTGGACTTCGGCCGCATTGAAGCGGACGCCACGAAGACGCTGCCGCTGCGGCTGGAGAACCCCACGGAATTATCCGTGGAGGTGACGCCGCGGCTGGTGGGCGCGGACCGCGACGAATTCAGCGTGGCGCCGGTGACGCTGGCGCCCGGTGAGAGCCGCGAGCTCATGGTGACGTTCCACCCGGTGCGGGTGGGCCGCAAGCAGGTGGCGCTGGCGGTGTCGCCCTGCCGCGGCTGCGCTGACGTGACGGTGCAGGTGGCCGCCGAGGCGCTGGAGCGCGCGGTGGTGGCCGAGCCGGAGGTCCTGGACTTCGGCGCGGTGCCCGTGGACCGGGACGCGGTGCGCGAGTCGAGCATCCGCAACATCAGCACGGAGCCGGTGACGGTGACGCAGCTGACGCTGGAGGGCCGTGACGCGTCCTTCACCCAGAACAACGCTGGCTTCCCCTTCGTGCTCCAGCCGGGCGAGGTGCGGACCTTCACGTTCCGCTACAGCCCGGACCACCAGGGCGCGGCGCAGGACACCGCGCTGTACCACGTGGAGAGCCGCCGCCATCCGACGACGCCCGTGCAGCTGCGCGGCTACGGCGGCGCGCCGGAGCTGTGTGTGTCCCCGTCGTTCTACGACTTCGGCACGCAGCCGCTCGGCGCGAAGGTGCGCGTCATCATCAACGTGAAGAACTGCGGCGCGTCCAATGAGGGCGGGCTCACCATCAACACGCTGGACTGGCTGCCGCAGCAGGGTGGGGCGCCTCAGTTCAACCACACGCCGCTGGCGCTGCCGGTGACGCTGCCGCCCGGCGGCGAGGTGAACCTGGAGGTCTTCTACGAGCCCACCGAGCTGCGCGCGGCGGAGGGCTCGCTGGTGATGACGACCAACGCCTTCTCCGCGGCCATGGTGCAGATGGACTTCCGCGGCAACCCGGAGGCGCACGCGCCCTGCGAGCTCACGCTCACGCCGCAGGCCCTGGATTTCGGCACCATTCCGCCGGGGCAGGGCGCGGTGCTGGGACTCAAGCTGGAGAACCGCGGCACCGATTTGTGCCCGGTGAAGAACCTCCGCCTGCGAGATGACGGCGGCGGCGTCTTCACGTTGCCGGGCGGCGACATCTACGGCGGCATCATGTACCCCGGCGACTGGTTCAGCTTCCAGGTGGCCTTCATGGCGCCCGTGGCGGGCGGCCACTTCACCGGCACCGTGCAGATTGAGCAGATGCAGCCGGCGAACCCGGTGCTGCTGGTGCCGCTGGTGGCGAACACGCAGGCGGTGTGCCTGGTGGCCTCGCGCCGCTACATGGACTGGGGCGTGGCCCGGCCGGACTGCCCCGCCGAGCCCATGGAGGTGAACTTCCTCAATGCCTGCGCCGCGCCGGTGACGGTGAACGACGTGTGGATTGGGCCGGGCACCACGGATTCGGAGTTCGGGTTTTCGGCGGTGCCGGCCTCCATCCCCTTCGTGCTGCCGCCCAACGAGGCCTTCACGGTGGGCGTGGAGTACTTCGGCCTGGTGTCGGGCATGAACCTGTCGCCGCTGTACGTGGGCTCCAGTGACTTGCCGGCGCCGCTGATGGTTCCGCTGGTGGGCGAGTCGTCGATGCGCGTGGAGAAGACGGACAACTTCATCCAGCAGGACGTCAGCAAGGTGGACGTGCTGCTGGTGGTGGACAACACCGCCTCCATGGCGGTGGAGCATCCGCGACTGGTGGAGGCCATTCCGACCTTCGTGCAGACGGCGCTGGACCGGGGCGTCAGCCTCAACGTAGCGGTGACGACGACGGGCATCCATCCGGTCACGCCGACGGACCCGGCCAACGCGTGCCCGGGCGGCGCGGAGGGTGGCGAGGCGGGCCGCTTCTTCCCGGTGGACAACTCGCTGCCGCGCATCCTCACGAGCGCGACGCCGAACCTGGCCCAGCAGCTCCAGCAGAACGTGCAGGTGGGCCGGTGCGCGGAGGTGGAGCAGGGCTTCGAGGCGATGCGCCGCGCGCTGTCCCGGCCGCTGGTGAACAGCGCGGATGACCCGCGCACGCCGCTGCCCAACGACGGCAACGTGGGCTTCCTGCGCGAGGAGGCCGCGCTGGTGGTGCTGTTCGTCAGCGACGAGGACGACCACTCGCCCGACGCGGTGGACACCTACGTGGACTGGGCCCAGCAGCTCAAGGGGCAGAACCAGCCGCAGCGCGCGACCTTCTATGCCATCGCTCCGCCGGCTGAAGGCTGCGCGACGGCGGGCGGCGCCGGTACGCGCTACGCGCAGGCCACCTCCCGCACAGGAGGCGAGGTGGTGAGCGTCTGCGCGGAAGACTACCGGCCGCTGTTGCAGGCAGTGGGTGACAAGGCCTTCTCCGCGCAGGAGCGCTTCCCGCTGAGCGACATGCCGGAGCCCGGCACCGTGACGGTGACGGTGAATGGCACGCCGTCCACGTCCGGCTGGACCTACGACGCGGCCACCAACAGCGTGGTGTTCGACGTCGTGCCGCCAGCGGGCACCCGCATCGCCATCAACTACCGCCGTTCGTGCGACGCGATGTAGCGAACGCACCCGGAGGGCCGGACATCCGGCCCTCCACAGTGGTGTCAGTCCCCGGTGCTACAGGTCTGCTTCCGCCTGTGCGGATGACCAGAAAATTGGAGGTCACCTCGCGGTGTGTACCCTGAGGTCGTACCTGCAGCTGCCGAGGAGGCACCCGGTGAACTCCCAGGATTTTGAAGGAACGATGACGAGCGCGGCCCGCCCCTCTGGACGGGCTCCAGGACTGCGCGTCATCAAGGGAGAAGGGCAGCGGAGGGAGGAGCCGCTCGCCTCCCGGGACGCCGTGGCCCGGGTGCTGATGGAGGCCGGGGCGGACCTGCTGCTGCGGCGAATCAGCCCGGCGCGGGCGGGGGAGATTGAGCGGAAGGTGGACCGGGTCCTGGACCTGTTCGACCGGGTGGACGTGGCGCCGGTGCTGATGCCGGTGCTGAAGCGGCACCTGGATGAGCTGGAGGCCCTGATGCGAGAGACTCGCGAGGTGCGGGCCGCCCGGAGGTAGCCACAAAGGCCGTTTCCGGAGCAGTTGGGGGTTTGACCCTCCTTCCCGGTGCGCTTACGCTCGGGGCCATCCCGCGCCCGGAACTCGGGGCCACTCCAAGGGTGGTTGTCCAGGGGCCGGTCAGGTCGCCGTGTCCATCGAAACCTATGGCAGGTATCAGCTCCTGAGTCGTCTCGCCACGGGCGGGATGGCGCAGATCTATCTTGCGCGGCCTCAGGGCGCGGAGCCTGACAAGCGGGTGGTGGTCAAGCGGATCCTTCCGCACCTCGCGGAGAACGACGACTTCGTCAAGATGTTCCTGGACGAGGCGCGCATCGCCGCTCGGCTGAACCACCCCAACGTGGTGCAGATTTTCGACCTGGGCGCCCAGGACGACTCCTTCTTCATCGCCATGGAGTACATCCACGGCGACGACCTGCGCCGGCTGTGGCGGCAGTCGGAGCTGATGGGCCAGCCGCTGCCGGTGCCGCTGGTGTGCCGCATCCTCATCGAGGCCTGCGCCGGCCTGGACTACGCACACAAGCGCACGGACCCGACGACGGGCCGTCCGCTGGGCATCGTCCACCGGGACGTGTCCCCCCAGAACATCCTGGTGACGTTCGAGGGCGGGGTGAAGGTGGTGGACTTCGGTATCGCCAAGGCGGCGGACCAGGCCACGGTGACCCGCTCCGGCGTGCTGAAGGGGAAGTATTCGTACATGTCCCCGGAGCAGGCGGCGGGCATGCGGGTGGACTGCCGCGCGGACATCTTCGCGCTGGGCATCGTCCTGTACGAGCTGCTCACCAGCACGCGCCTGTTCAAGCGCCCCAACGACATCCAGACGCTGACGGCGGTGTCGGAGTGCCGGGTGTTGCCGCCCTCGCATGTGACGTCGCGCGTGCCGGCGGATCTGGACGCCATCGTCCTCAAGGCGCTCGCGAAGGAGCTGCCAGACCGGTACCAGGAAGCGGCGCACCTCCAGCACGCGCTGGAGGAGTGGCTGCGCGTGCACCAGGCGCCCGCCACGTCCGCGCACCTGTCCGCCTTCATGAAGGAGGTCTTCGCGGAGCGGCTGGCCGAGGAGGCCCGGGCGGGCGACGTGCTGGGCGAGGACTCGGATTCGGGGACGTCGAGGCAGGAGGCTCCGCCGCGCCGCACGGGCCTGCGGCCCGCGTTGCCGCCGCGTCCACCGTCGATGTCTCCGGAGGACGACGCGACGGCGGCGCTGCGTCCACGACCGGCGTCCCGCACAGGCCGCTTCGAGCTGGAGCCGGAGAAGCCCGCGCCGCGGCTGACGGGACAGCGCCGGGCGGTGGAGCCCGAGCGGCCCTCTCGCTCCGGCATGAACGTGACGCCTCCGCTGCCGCCGCGCGTGGAGGAGGACGCACCCACGGTGGATGCGCGCGCGCCCGCGTCCGTGACTCGGACGGACGTGAAGCTGGGCGGGGCCGCTGCTGCCGCGCCGACGGAGCCTCGTGGCGCTCCGCGGCCTTTCGGCGGCACGGGCCGCTTCGACCTGGGTGCGCCGGTCCTCCCCGTGGATGACGAGGACGCCCCTACGGTGGATGCCCGCGCTGGCGCGCGCTCGCAGGCGCGGGGTGGGTTCGTCGTGGAGGAGGACGCGCCCACCATCGCCATGATGGAGACGGGCCGGCCTGCGCGGGTGGTGATTCCACTGCGGGACGGGGAGCCGCTCGAGGAGGACGCCCCCACGCTGTCGCTGGGCATGTCACGCGCGGCGAAGCGCCCCGTGGCGGCCGCGGGCAGCAAGACGTGGCTGTACGTGGGGCTGGTATTGCTGGTCGTCGTGGCGGTGGGCGTGGTGCTCTGGTCGATGCGGTCGCCGGAGCCCATGCCGGTGTCGTTGGACCCGGAGGCCGTGGTGCCCGCGCCCGTGCCCATGAAGGCTGAGGCGCCGGTCCAGGCTCCGACGGAGCTGCGGCCCCCGCCCGTGGTGCCCCAGCCTCCCGCGGAGACCGCGCCGGCGCCGGTGCGGCTGCGTATCGAGACGCAGCCCGCGGACGCGGTGGTGCTGGTGGATGGCCAACGCCATGACGAGCGGCCGGTGATGCTCGAAGCGGCGGTGGGCCAGCAGGTCGCCGTGCGGGTGGAGGCCGACCGGCACCAGGCGCAGACGCGCACGGTGACGGTGGGGGAGGACGCGGAGCAGGTGGCGCGCTTCACGCTGGCGCCCGAGCCCCGGGCGGTGGCTGCTGCGCCCGTGGCGGCGGTGGTACGCGAGCGTCCGGCCCGGCCCGAGCCCCGGCAGGAGGGGCGACTGGCCCGGGTGCGCTTCATCGTGCACCCTTGGGCGGAGGTGACGTGCGGTGGCAAGCGGCTGGGCGAAACGCCCTTCGAGGCCGTGGAGCTGCGCGTGGGCAGCTATGACTGCCGCTTCGTCAACCCCGACCTCAAGAAGACGCTCAGTCGACGTATCGAGGTGAAGCCCATCGACCTCAACGTCGTGAGCGTGAAGTTCGAATAGCACATGCCTTGGATGCTCCCGTGACGCTCGAAGCCGGCACTCACATCGGCAAGTACGTCGTCCGCCGCAAGCTCGCCGAGGGCGGCATGGCGGAAATCTACCTGTGCACGGCGCGCGGCGCGGAGGGCTTCGAGAAGGAAGTCGTCATCAAGCGGGTGCGCGCCTTCCTCGCCAGCGACCCGGAGTTCGTGGGGATGTTCATCGCCGAGGCCCGGCTGGCCTCGCGGCTGAACCACGCGAACGTGGTGCAGATATTCGACTTCGACAAGCACGAGGACACGTACTACCTGGCCATGGAGTACGTGCGCGGCTGCTCATTGTGGGAGCTGCGCAAGCGCGGCAAGGAGCTGATGGAGCCGGTGCCGCCCATGCTGGTGGCGCACATCGGCGCGGAGGTCGCCCGGGGCCTGCACTACGCGCACCGCGTCCGCGTGAATGGCCAGCCGCTGGACCTGGTGCACCGGGACGTCACGCCGCACAACGTGCTGCTGTCCTTCGATGGCGCGGTGAAGCTGACGGACTTTGGCATCGCCAAGGCGGGCAACAAGCTGACGCAGCCGGGCGTGCTGAAGGGCAAGTTCGCGTACATGTCGCCCGAGCAGGCCCGGGGCGAGGCCGTGGATGCGCGCACGGACATCTTCGCGCTGGGCGTGGTGCTGTGGGAGATGCTCACCGGAGGCCGCCTGTTCGACGGGGACTCCGAGGTGGCGGTGCTGCGCGCGGTGCAGCAGAGCACCATTCCGCCTCCGGCCCGGCTGAATCCGGACGTGCCCGCGGACCTGGATGCCGCCGTGGTGCGAGCTCTGGACAGAGACCCCGCGCTCCGCTTCCAGACGGCCGCGGAGTTCGAGCGCGCCCTGGCTCAGTGCGTGCTGACGCATGCGAGGTCCTTGGACGACACGGACCTGAGCGCCTTCATGCGCCGCTTGTTCCCCACCAGCCTCACCCAGGCGATTCCCACCGTGCAGGAGCGCACACACGTCGTGGAAGGGGAGCCGGCACCTGGGGCGGAGGCGTCGCCCGTGCCGCGCGAGCCCACCGCGGTGATGGTGTCTGCTGGCCGCAGCGGCCTGGCGTTGCCGACGTCTCCGGACGAAGACGTCAATGCGCCGACCTTCGTGTTGCCGCGCAGGGGCGAGGAGGCCGCGCTGGATGCGGCGCCACTGCCGCCCATGGCCACGCCGATGATGCCGCTGCCGGCGGTGGCGTCGTCGCCGGTGCCTCGCGGCGCATCTTTCGAAAGCGCGCCTTCCACTCCGGGCCGGCAGAGCCGTCCGGAGGGTGTGGTCGCGGTGTCGGGGCCTCCCTCTGGCGGAGCCGAGGATTTTCGCGGTGCCGCCTCCAGCGAGGATGCACGGGCCGAGAAGACGCCGAGCAGGGGCTCAGGTGTTCCGGCGGTGTCCGGGAGCGCGCGGCCCCCGAGTCGTCCGGAAGGAATCGCCGCCGTCGCGTCACCGTCAGGGTCATCCGGGAGTCTGAAGCTGGCCAGCGCCTGGGACGATGAGGACGACGACGAGGAAGGTACCCCGTCGAATACGGAGCCTGAGGCGCATCCCGGGATGTGGGCAGCCGTGCCTGGAGCTTCCGAGGTGCCTGCGGCGGGCGTCCATGCGTCCGGCCCCGAGGGCTCTGCGGCGAGTGCCCGTGCGTCCGGAACCGGGGTTCCTGCGGCGGGTGCCCATGCGTCCGGATCCGGGATTCTCGGGACGAGTGCCCGGGGCGCCGGAGCCGAGGTGCCTGCGGCGGGTGTCCATGCTTCCGGATCCGGGGTTCTCGGGACGAGTGCCCGGGGCGCCGGAGCCGAGGTGCCTGCGGCGGGTGGCCATGCGTCCGGCCCCGAGGCTCTCGAGGCGGGTGCCCGTGCGTCCGGCCCCGTGGCCTCGGTGGCCGTGCCGGCGGCGCGCCGTCCGTGGGCGCTGGGACTGGCCGTGGCGTTGGGGCTCGCCGTCGTCGGAGGCGGCGTTGCTGTGATGCGGGGGACCGAAGCGGCTCCTCCGGTGGCGCCGGCAGAGCCCGTGGTGGCCGCACCCGCTGTGGATGAACCCGTGCCGACCGCGCAGCCCGCGCCTTCCGCGGTCCCTGGGAACGCCGAGGGCGGGGAGACCGGGCCCGCCGATACCGCCGACACCGAATCCGAGGTGGACGGGCTGATGCGCGAGGAGGTGCTCGCCGCTGCCGCCACCCCCCCGGCCTCCGACCCCGCGCCGAGTGCGGCTGGCACCCACCAGGAGCCGGAGCGCGTGCGCGCGGCACCGGCCAGCGGAACGCTCCAGGTCCAGGCCGCGCCCTATGCCACCGTGTTCATCAACGGCAAGCGCATGGGCGAAGTCACGGGGCGAGCGTCGTACCGGTTGCCCGTCGGCAACCACAAGCTCGTCTTCCAGCACCCGTCCGGCGAGCGCCGCTACGACGTCACCGTCACCGCGGGCGGCACCGTCAGCCGCGAGTTCCGCGCCCCCCGGGGGCGCTGAGCCAGTCCGGCTCCCGGCACGGCGGCCTCACCGGCAGCCGTGCCGCAACCTGAGCCCAGGTCCGAAGTCACCCGCCGTGCCCGTGCTCGCTTCCGCTTGAGCACCCCCAACGTCCACTCCTGAACGCTGCTGCCTCGCACCCAGCGGGGCCGCCTTCGGGCTGTCACGCCTACCTTGTCCCACCTGCCGCTCCGCCTGTTCAAAGGCGCGCGATTCGTCCGTCGCCGCTTGCCTGCCTGGTGGTCTGCCTTGACACCCAACCGCCCGTTCTGGCACTCAGTGGCCCCCACTCAGTGGATTATATTCAATGGAATCCATGGACCTGCTGGCTCCTGAGGAGATTGCTCGGATCGAGCGCGAGAACGCGGGCGGTCTGCCCGCGAGCGCCATCCTGGAAATCTTTCGGCCACGGGGCGTGCGCCTGTCGGAGGCGACGTTCCGGAAGTACGTGCAGGCGGGCTTGCTACCCAGGAGCCGTCGGGTGGGCCGGAAGGGGAAGCATCAGGGGAGCGTTGGGCTCTACCCGGTGGAGGCGGTGCGCCGCATCAATGTCATCAAGAAGATGATGGCGGAGGGGCACACCCTGGAGGACATCAAGCGGTCCTATGTCTTCCACAGCAACTACATCGACCAGTTGGAACGGGACCTTGCAGGCCTCCTGAACGGATTCCAGGAGGAGCTGGGGGACCGCGCCTTTGGGGGGGAGCATCGGCGTACGCTTGAGGCACAGCTAGCAACCTTGCGGCAAAGAGCGCAGGATCTGGTCCGGGATGTCGCCCGGCTCGGTAGCGCCGTGACCGCACGCGCAGACGAAACCATCCGTTCGCAATAGAATACCCGGGAACCGGGTAGACTGGCCTCACGTGGAGGGGACATGTCGGAAGTGAAGCAGCTACAGGAGGAGGGGGGGGACCAGGAATCGGACCAGGCGCAGGAGCGCCGCCGTTCCAAGACCATGTCGCGCAAGGAGATGGCGCGCGACCTGCGGAGGCGTCGCCTCACAGGTCAGGTGGACCCCGAAGAGGCCGACCTGCTGAAGCAGATGGACGACACGCGGCCGCGTACGCGCGCGGACTGCATCAACGGTCCCCGGCCGTGCAACTTCGTCTCCTGCAAGCACAATCTCTACCTGGACGTGAACCCGGAGACGGGGTCCATCAAGCTCAACTTCCCGGACAAGGAGATCTGGGAGCTGGAGCACACCTGCGCCCTGGACGTGGCGGAGAAGGGCGGCATCACGCTCGAGGAGGTGGGAGAGATCATGAACCTCACCCGTGAGCGCATCCGCCAGGTGGAGACGCGCGGGCTGATGAAGCTGCGCGAAGCCACCGAAGCCGAGCCGCCGGTTTCGGCTCGTAAGCCCTGATGTTCGCGGGTGGTTTCCACCCGCCAACGGAGGGCCGACGTGTTGCGTTGACACCCCAGGGGGTGGTTGCTACTACCGCCGCTTCCCGCACACCGAGGCCCACACGTGCTGGCTCTCCTGAGCGTTTCTGATAAGCGAGGTCTGGTTCCCTTCGCCCAGGGGCTCGTCCGCCTGGGCTTCCGGTTGTTGTCCACCGGGGGCACGCTGGAGGCGCTCAAGGGCGCGGGGGTGCCCGTCAAGAAGGTGTCCGAGCACACGCAGAGCCCCGAGATTCTGGGTGGCCGCGTGAAGACGCTCCACCCCCGCATCCACGGCGGCATCCTGGGACGGCTGGAGCTGGAGGCCGACCGGGAGGAGATGAAGGCGCACGGCATCGAGCCCATCTCCCTGGTCGCGGTGAACCTGTATCCCTTCCGGCAGACGGTGGCCTCGGGCGCCGCGGAGCCGGAGGTCATCGAGCAGATTGATATCGGCGGGCCCGCGATGGTGCGCGCCTCCGCGAAGAACTTCCGGCACGTCTCGGTGGTGGTGGACCCGGACGACTATCCGGCGGTGCTGGCGGAGCTGGAGCAGCAGAAGGCGGTGAGCGAGGACACGCGGCGCCGGCTGATGCGCAAGGCCTTCGCGCACACGGCGGCCTACGACGCCTCCATCTCCGCGTGGCTGTCCGTGCAGGCGGGCGAGCCGTTCCCGGGGGAGCTGTCGCTGGCGTTCCAGAAGTCGCAGGACCTGCGCTACGGGGAGAACCCGCATCAGCGCGGCGCCTTCTACCGCGAGCACGCCGCGCCCCAGGAGCCGACGGTCGCCTTCGCCAAGGTGCTGCAGGGCAAGGAGCTTTCGTACAACAACATCCTGGACCTGGACGCGGCGCTGGGCCTGCTGCTGGAGTTCCCGGAGGCCCCCGCGGCCGTCATCATCAAGCACAACACGCCGTGCGGCGTGGCGGTGGATGCCGCCCTGGTGAAGGCCTACCGCACGGCCCGCGCGGTGGATGAGGTCTCCGCCTTCGGGGGCATCGTCGCGCTCAACCGCGAGGTGGACGCGGCCACGGCCCAGGCCATGGCGGAGACGTTCCTGGAGGCGGTCATCGCGCCGTCCTACTCCCCGGAGGCGTTGCAGGTGCTGGCGGCGAAGAAGAACCTGCGGCTCCTGGAGGCGGGCCCCGCGCTGGCCAGTCCCCAGGCCCGGCCGCGTGCCCAATTGGACGCTCGAAGCGTGTCCGGTGGCATGCTGCTGATGGACCGGGACTCGGTGGAGCCGCCGCTGTCGTGGAAGGTGGTCTCCAAGCGGGCTCCCACGCCGGAGGAGGAGCGGGCCATGCGCTTCGCCTGGAAGGTGTGCAAGCACGTCAAGAGCAACGCCATCGTCTTCGCCTCCGGTGACCAGCTCCTGGCGCAGGGTGGGGGGCAGACGAACCGGGTGGACTCGGTCCGCATCGCGATGCAGCGCGGCGGAGCGGCCCTCAGGGGCAGTGCGGTCGCCTCGGACGCCTTCTTCCCGTTCCGGGATGGGCTGGACGAGGCCGCCCGGGCGGGGGCCACCTGTGTCGTACAACCCGGCGGTTCGGTCCGTGACGCGGAGTTGATTGCCGCCGCGGATGAACATGGGATGGCCATGGTGCTGACGGGAGTGCGACACTTCCGGCACTGAGCCATGCGCATCGTCTGTCAGAAATGTGCGGCCGCCTACGCGATTGATGACAAGCTCATCACCGCCAAGGGCGTTCGCGCGCAGTGTCCTCGCTGCCGGAACCTGCAGTTGGTCCGGCGCGATCCCTCGGCCGTGCCCGCTGCTGGCGCGCCGGCATCACAGCCCGCGGCGCCCGTCACGCTGACGCCTGTCTCCGGCGCCGCGCCCGCGGCGAATCCCGCGGACGACCTCTTCGGCGACTTCGGGGCGCCGCCGCCCGCCGCGCCCGCACCTGGCGCTGCTCCGGCTCCCAAGCCTGCCCGGGGGGAGGGCCGCTCGGCCTCGGACCTGTTCGGCGACTTCGGGGCGATGCCCTCGCCTGCTCCCGCGTCCGCGCCGCCCGTGGACCCCTTCGCGAACGTGGGGGCGCCGGCTTCGGGAGGCGGTGGGGCTGGTGCGGAGGACCCGCTGCTCGACTTCCTGGGACCGCCGCCCTCCGCGCCGCAGGGGCTGGAGTCCCAGCCTTCGCGCCCGGCGAAGCCCGCCGCCGCGAAGCCCGCGACCTCCGGCTGCCGCGTCTGCCAGAAGCCGCTGACGGACTCCTTCGACCAGGCGCTCGGCATCTGTGATGACTGCCGCCAGCCTGGTTCCGCCCAGGCGCCGGCCGCCGCGAGCCGTCCGGCCGCTCCGGCGGGGAACTCGGACTTCCTGCCGCCCATGGCGGACCTGGGTGGGGGCTCCGCATCGGTGGCGCAAGCCTCGGAGCCAGCGCCCGGTGCCGAGCCGCGTAGTGGCGCGCGCGTGCCCATCAGCACCGACATCATTCCGGACATGGGGCCGGAGCCTCGCAGTGGCCTCCGCGCCTCCTCGCCGCAGCTGGGAGCGGAGCCTCGCAGCGGCTCGCGCTCCGCGCCGGTGCTCGTCACGGATGGGCGCTCCCGTGGGGGCAAGGGCGGACTGGTGGCGGGCCTCGTGGGGCTCGTCGTCGTGGGCGGAGGCGTGGGCGGTTACTTCCTGTACCAACAGCAGCAGGAGGCGTCGCGCCGCCAGGCCGGTCCTCCGCCCGTGGCCGCCATCCCGGACGCGGTGCAGGCGGTGCTGCCTCGCTGGAAGTTGAAGTACCTGGAGATTCCGGGCACCAGCGCGGAACGGCTCGCGCAGGGGCAGCAGCAGCTCGCCCGTGACGAGCGCTTCGCGTACGCGGAGGCGGAGGAGTCCTTCCAGCAGGCGCTGGTGCTGGACCCGACCAGCGATGCCGCCATCGCGGGCTACGTCCAGGCGCTGGCCCTGGGTCGCGGCGCGCGCATGGACGACGCGACGTTCCAGGAGGCCCGCGCGCTGCTGTCGGCGGCGGAGTCGCGGTCCGGCCGCACGGCGCCGTTGCTGCTGGCGCACGCGAACCTCCTGCTGGCCCGCTCCGGTCAGCCCGAGCAGGCGCGCCCGCTCGCGGAGGAGTTGCTGGCCCGCGCGGAGCTCCCCGACGCACAGAAGGCCGAAGCGCACCTGGTGCTGGGCCGCGCGTGGCTG
The DNA here is from genome assembly GCF_006547365.1 of Myxococcus sp. AB056. Lineage (NCBI taxonomy): Bacteria > Pseudomonadati > Myxococcota > Myxococcia > Myxococcales > Myxococcaceae > Myxococcus > Myxococcus sp. AB056. Next base: position 43,341 of record NZ_VHLB01000060.1, read on the forward strand.
TCGTCGTCCCGCGAGCTGGCTCGCAGCCACTTCGACTCCGCGCAGAAGCTGTCGCCGGACATCAAGCGGCTGCACTACTACCGCGCACTCGCACATGTGTCGGGCGGTGAGTACTCCGCCGCGCTGGACACGTTGCGCAAGCGGCTGGAGGCGAGCCCGAAGGACTGGGAGAGCCTGGCGCTCACCGCCCGCATCTACCAGGAGGTGGGTGAGCCCGCGGAGGCGCGCAAGTTGTACGAGGCCCGGGTGAAGGCGGAGCCCGGCGAGCTGCGCGCGCTGTTGCCGCTGGCGATGCTGCGCTACCAGGCGGAAGGCAACGCCGCGGGCGCGGTGCGGGACTTGCGCGCGCTGATGAAGAACCGGGCGCGCTACGACGGGCCCGAGGTGGCCGAGGTGCTGGTGCACCTGGCGGCCGCGGAGCGCACCGCGGGCAGTCAGGACGCGGCGGTGAAGTCGGCGGAAGAGGCCCTTCAGCTCGTGAAGGGACTGCCGGAGGCGCACCTCCAGCTCTTCCTGGTGGCCCTGGGCCGCCGCGACGCGGAGAAGGCACGGACCCATCTGCCGGGCTTCCGCGGGCAGTTGGAGGACGGCGCGCTGGAGAAGGTGCTGGAAGGCCGGCTGCTGCTCCTGGAGAAGAAGCCGCTGGAGGCGCTGGAGGCGTTCCAGGAAGCAGTGAAGCTGGACGCGCGGCGGCTGGACGCGCAACTGCTGGCGGGCGTCGCCGCGGCGAGCGCGAGGCGACGGGACGATGCCTTCCGCGCGCTGCACCAGGCGCTGCAGTCGGACCCGCTCCGGCTGGAGCCGAGGCCCGCGACGTCCGCCTACTGGCTGCGCCCGCGCGAGACGGTGGAGGGCGTTGAGGGTGCCATCCTCGCGCTGTCCGAGGGACCGGAGGACCCGTCCCCACTGTTGTACGAGGGCCTGCTGCGCTTCCACCAGCACCAGTTCGACGCGGCCGAGCGTCACCTGCGCAGTGTGTTGGAGGTGGACGCGAACAACGCGGGGGCCCTGGCCTACCGCTCGCTCATCGCGCTGCAGCGAGGCGCTACCGCGGACGCCCGGCGCCTGGGCGAACGCGCCGCGGCGGCGGGGCGGCAGATGCCGGTGTCGCATCTGGCGCACGGCCTGGCGTTGGCGGAGGCCCGGCAGGTGGAGCCGGCCAAGCGCGCGCTGCGGGACGCGCTGGCCCTGGCGCCCACGCTGCTATCGGCGCAGGCGCGACTGGCGCAGTTGGAGTCGGCCCGGGGCAAGGACGTGGCGCGAGACACCCTGGTGAAGGTGGTGGGGTTGGATCCGGCATACCTCCCCGCGAAGCGGATGCTCTACCTGTTGGAACGGTGAGGTGGATGTGAAGGTCCTGCTGCTCGGTTCCGGTGGCCGTGAGCACGCGCTCGCGTGGAAGCTGTCGCAGAGCCCCTTGTTGACCCAGCTCTTGTGCGGTCCGGGCAACCCGGGCACGGCGAAGCTGGGCACCAACGTGGCCCTGCGCGCGGACGCACCGGAGGAAGTCGCCGCGTTCGCGAAGCGCGAGGCGGTGGACCTGGTGGTGGTGGGGCCAGAGGCGCCGCTGGTCGCGGGGGTCGCTGACGCGCTGGCCGACGCGGGCATTGCCTGCTTCGGGCCCGTGGCGGCGGGCGCGCGCATCGAGGGGTCCAAGGCCTTCGCGAAGGAAATCATGGCCGAGGCCGGCGTGCCCACCGCCGCCTTCCAGACCTTCACCGACATGGCGGCGGCGGAAGCCTACGCGGTGGAGCAGGGTCGCATCGTCGTCAAGGCGGATGGCCTGGCGGCGGGCAAGGGCGTCATCGTCGCCCACGACGTGGAGGCCGCGCGCGCGGCGGTGCGCGCCGTGGGGGCCATGGGCGTGGCGGGCCAGACGATGGTCCTGGAGGAGCTGCTGGAGGGAGAAGAGGTGTCCGCGATGGCGCTGTGTGATGGCGAGCGCTACGCCATGCTTCCCTTGTCCCAGGACCACAAGCGCGTGGGCGAAGGCGACACCGGGCCGAACACCGGCGGCATGGGCGCGTACAGCCCCGCGCCTTTCCTGTCCGCCGCGCAGCTCGCCGAGGTGGGCGAGCGCGTGGTCGCCCCGACGCTGGCCGTGTTGCGCCGGCGCGGAATTCCCTTCCGGGGCGTGCTGTATGCGGGGCTGATGCTCACTCGCGGCGGCCCGAAGGTGCTGGAGTTCAACGCGCGCTTCGGTGACCCGGAGACGCAGGTGTTGATGATGCAACTGGGGGAGGACCTGCTGCCGTTGCTGGACGCGTGTGCCCGAGGCACGCTCGTGCCGCGGACGCTGGTGTCCGCGCCTGGTGCCTCGGTGGGCGTGGTGCTGGCGGCGCGGGGCTATCCGGACGCGCCGGAGAAGGGCCAGCGGATTGAAGGGCTGGACGCGGTGCCACCCGACGCCATGGTGTTCCTGGCGGGCACGGAGGCGCGCGACGGCGGCGTCGTGACAGCCGGAGGCCGGGTGCTGACGGTGTGCGCGCGGGGCGAGGACCTGGCGCAGGCGCGTGAGCGGGCCTACGCGGCGGTGGCGGCCGTGCGCTTCGAGGGCATGCACTTCCGCCGGGACATCGGCGCGCGAGGGATAAAGGCCGCCCCGTGAACCGCCTTTCGCGCTACCTGCTCGGGGAGCTGCTGGTCCCGCTCGGCGTGTGGGTGGCGTTCATGTTCCTGCTGCTCTTCGTCATGCAGTTCCTGCGGGGCACCGACGTGCTGCTGGGTTCGTCGGTGACGCTGGTGGACATGGCGCGGCTGCTGGCGTACCTGGCCCCGCACTTCCTGATGATGGCGCTGCCCATCGCCTTCCTGCTGGCCATCCTCCTGGGGCTGGGGCGGCTGGGCGAGGACCGGGAGCTGGTTGCGCTCCAGGCGTTGGGCATCGGGCCGGTGCGCCTGCTGGCTGCTCCAATGGGCATCGCGGTGGCGCTCAGCGTGCTGATGCTGGTCATCACCTCCACGGCGCAGCCCTGGGGCCTGGCGGGCTTGAAGGTGCTGGTGAGCGAGGTCATCCGGAAGAACGCCGTGGGCGATGTGAAGTCCGGCGTCTTCTACGAGGACCTCAGCAACTTGACGCTGTACGCGGAGCAGGTGTCCGCGGACGGGAAGTGGACCAACGTGCTCCTGCATGACGACCGGGAGGCGAATTCGCCGCTGCTGGTGCTGGCGCAGCGGGGGCAGGTGGGCACGTCCACCAGCGGCGAGGTGCTGCGCTTCGCGCTGGAGGCGGGGGAGGTGCACCGCTCCGCGGGCCGCGAGACCGAGGAGTACAGCATCATCCGGTTCGACCAGGCCGAAATCAGCGTGGGCGTGGGCACTTCCATGGGCAAGCGCAGCCGCTTCTCCTTCTCCCGTGAGGAGCTGACGCCCGGCGAACTGATGGAGGCGGCGCGCGAGGCGGAAGCGCAGGGCGAGGATGCGCGCATGTACCGGATGGCGCTGCACAGCCGGTTGGGGAGCGCGCTGGCGCCCATCGCCTTCGCGCTGCTGGGCACGCCGCTGGCCATGGGCCGGCGCCAGTCGGGCCGGGCGTGGGGCTACCTGCTGACGCTGGGAGGCTACGTCCTCTACTACCTGCTGAGCCGCGTCTTCGAGCAGATGGGGCAGAAGGGCCAGATGCCCGTGGGCCTGGCGGGGCAGATGGCCAATTTGATGTTCGTCGCAGTGGGGCTGGTGGCCCTGTACCGGGTGAGCCGCTCGGGGACGGTCAAGTGAGGGGGACGCTCTTCATCTACGTGCTGCGCACGTACCTGCGCTTCGCCCTGGGCATCCTCGGGGGCCTGGTGCTGGTGTTCGTGATGGTGGACTTCGTGGACCGCGCGAAGCTGTACACGGGCCCGGGCTGGGTGCGGGACGCGGCGGAGCTCTACTTCTACAAGGCGATGATGTCGGTGCAGCAGCTGGGGCCGGCGGCGCTGTTGCTGGCCGCGGGCACCACGGTGTCCGCGCTGCGCAAGCAGGGCGAGGTGACGGCCATCCGGGCGCTGACCTTCGGCCCGTCCGCGCTGTACCTGCCCATCCTCGTGGCGTCGTTCGTGGCCTGCGTGGGCCTGGTGGCCTTCGACGAGCGGGTGGCGACGTACTCCGGCCGGCGCGTGGACGAAATCACCACCCAGCGCTTCAACAAGTGGGGCGACTGGCGCTTCTACTACACGCCGAAGCAGTGGTTCCGGCGTGGGGACAACATCTTCTTCCTCCGGGGCGGCAGCGCGCAGGAGGGCTTCCAGGACGTGTCCGTCTTCACGGTGACGGAGTCCTTCGACCTCCAGCGGCGCCTGGACGCATCCGGCATGTTCCCGGTGGAGGGCATGCGCTGGCGCCTGACGGACGTGGTGGAGCGCACCTTCGACGGCGAGGGGAAGACGGCCGTACGGCAGCTCCCGGAAGCGGAGTATGACCTGGGCGTGGCCGTCACCGCGTTCCGCATCCGGCCAGGGCGTCCGGAGCAGATGCGGGCATCCGAGCTGCGCGAGCAGATTGTCGCGCGCCGCGATGTGGGCCTGGCGACGAAGCAGTTCGAGCTGGCCCTGCACAACCGCTTCGCCTACCCGATGGCGGCGTTCCCCGCGGCGCTGCTGGGGGTGGGGCTGGCCCTGCGCGCCAACCGGCGAGGGCACCTCACGGCCGCCATCATCGAGGGCCTGCTGACGGCGGTGGCGATGTGGGGCTTGATGATGGTGTGCCGGACCCTGGTGCTCACGGAGCGGTTGTCTCCTGGCGTCGCCGCGTGGACGCCCACCGTGCTGCTGGGCCTCATCGCGGGCGCCGTGTGGTTGCAGCGTGAGGGCCGGTTGCACCTGCCGCGGCGTTCGCTGCTGGTGAGATAGCGTGTCCGCGCTCATGGGAACCGCGTCCGAGCTTCCGCTGGACCTGCGCTGGCGCCGCGCCATCAACGCCGTGCTCGTGCTGTGGACCGTGGGCCTGGTGCTGGCGGAGGTCGTCCTCCAGGTGGCGACGGGCGCGGCGGTGTTGCTGGCGTTGATTCTGCTGGTGCGAGGGCGGCTCCGCCTGGCGCCGGACGTGCGCGCCTACGTCGGGGCCAGTGGGGTGCTGTGCCTGTGGCAGGCGGCGTCGCCCGCGGTGGCGCTGCTGACGGGCGCGGCGGAGTCGTGGCCGCGCGGCGCGCGGTACGGCCAGGTGCTGGACTCGGTGGCGGGCGCCGCGGCCGCGTGCATTGGCGCCGTGGGCGTGCCGTGGCTGCTGCTGGCGGGCGTCCTCGCGGGAGGGTGGCTGCTGGCCGCGCTGCTGGGCATGTTCCAGAACCGGGTGCGCTGGTCCGTGGAGCTGCCCTCCTTCCTCAAGCTCAACCTGGGGCGACTGCACGAGAACTTCGGCACCGAGGAGTCTCCGCGCTACGCGGCGGGGGGCTTCTTCTCCCACCGGCTTCGCTTCGCGCACGGCGCCATCGCGGCGCTCGGGCCCGCGCTGTCGGTGCTGGGCAGCGCGGACCAGGCGCGGCGGCGCATCCTGGCGGGGGCGGTGGTGATGGGGATGCTCATCTCCATCTACAACGCCTTCGCGCGCGCGGCGCTGGGCGCGGCGTTGCTCGTGAGCGTGGTGGCGTTGCTGCTGCTGGTCCAGGGCTCCGCGCGGAAGATGGGGCTGGCGCTCCTGTTCGCGCTGGTGGCCGTCGTCTCCATGAGCCCGGCCTGGCGCACACGATTGGAGAAGGCGCTGGGCAACATCTATGGCGGAGAGCGCGAGCACGCCATGGCCGTGGGCTGGAGCCTGGTGCGTGAGTACCCGCTGACGGGCGTGGGCTTCGGCAACCACAAGCCGGCGGCCCTGGCCACGCAGGACGAGACGGGCATCACCGACCTGCTGGCCACTGATTCGCACAACCTCTGGCTGACGGTGTGGGCGGAGACGGGCCTGGTGGGGCTGTTGCTGATGCTGGCGATGCACGCCCTGCTGGGGCGCGCCCTCATCCGGCGCTACCGCGAGGGCTCCATCGCGGCCACGGGCGCGCTGCTGTCCTGGGTGGGCTTCCACATCCTCGCGCTGGTGCACTACCTGCCGTTCCACTCCAGCGTGTACCTGTCCTTCTCGCTCATCTGGGGACTGGGGCTGTGCGAGGGCAGTGAACGCCTGCGCGGCCGGGAGGCCCGTCAGGGGCTCTTGGAGATGGAAGGCGCGTCCAGGTCCACGCCCTAGCGGCGAGGCGTCCCGCGCGAGCCTCCGGGCGCCGGGGACTCCAGCACGCGGCGGTAGACGGCCAGGGTGCGCCGGGCACAGTCGTCCCAGGTGAAGCGCGCCACGCGCTCCCGGCCCAGCTCCACCAGCTCCCGGCGCAGCGCGTCGTCGCGAAGCACGCGCAGCGTCGCTTCACGCCACGCCGCCGCGTCGTCCGGGGAGAGTCTCAACGCCGCGTTGCCCACGACCTCGGGCAGGGCCGTCGTATCCGACGCCAGCACCGGACAGCCCGCGCCCATGGCCTCCAGGGCCGGCAGCCCGAAGCCTTCGTAGCGCGAGGGCAGCAGCAGCGCCGCCGCCGCGCCGTAGAACAGCGGCATCTGGTCCTCGGGCAGTTCCTCCAAATCGACCACGTTCTCGTGAAGCCCCAGCTCGTGCGCCACCGCGCCCTTGCCCGCCAGCAGCACCACGGGCACCGGTAGCTCCCCGGCGAAATCCTTCAGCAGCGCCAGGTTCTTGAAGCGCTTGGCGTTGCCCACCGCCGCCACGTAGCGCGCTGGCAGCTCGTACCGTTCGCGGAACGCGGTGGCCTCGGCCTGGGTCGGCGGTTGGAAGCGGGTATCCACCCCGTTGTGAATCACCTGGAGGCGGTAGGGCGACAGCTTGAGGTGCTTCGCGAGCTCGTCGCGCGAGAACTCGGACACCGTCACCAGCGCGGTGGCCCGCTTCGCGCGAGGACCCACCACCACGCGGTAGTAGATGGACTGGGCCGGCGTGTACTGGTCCGCCAGCGCCAGGTGATTGGCGTCGTGGAGCGTGGCCACCAGCCGCCCGTTCCAGAAGAGGGGCAGTGAGAAGGACGTGGCGTGGAACGCATCCGGCGCCAGCTTCACCAGGTCCGCCGCCAGCGCCGGCTGCTCGAGGGGCGAAAGAAACCCGGCCAGCGCGCGGTGCAGCGGCATGCGCGGCGTCAGCTCACCCAGGTCGGGCGCGAGCCCTTCGGGGGGCACCAACGCGGAGAAGTGCAGGTCGGGCGCGAGCACGGGCATCCGCCGCGCCAGCTCCAGGGCGTAACGGGCAATCCCATGCAGCCGGCCGCGCACCATGCGCAGGTCGAGGAGGACGTGGGCCACGGCCTCCGCGTACCACACGCGCGGCCTCCATGGGGGGCGGGCGGGCACGCGAGGCCTCATCGACGCTTGCCGCGCCGCGCGCACCCAGTGCTAGAAGCCGTGCCGTGAAGGTTGCCCTGGTCCACGATTGGCTCGTTACCCACCGAGGTGGTGAGCGCGTCCTTGATGCCCTCTGCGAAGTCCTGCCAGACGCGGACATCTACACGCTCATCCACAAGCCGGGCTCCCAGTCGCCGGCCATCGAGTCCCGCCGCATCTTCACATCCTTCCTCCAGCACATCCCCGGCATCCACGCGCGCTACCGGCACTTCCTGCCGCTGATGCCGAAGGCCATCGAGTCCCTCCAACTCCAGGGGAAGTACGACCTGGTCCTCTCCTCCAGCCACTGCGTGGCCAAGGGCCTGCGCACGCCGCGGGGCACGCCGCACCTGAGCTACGTGCATGCGCCCATGCGGTACATGTGGGACTTGTTCGACGACTATTTCGGACCCGGACGCACGGGCCTCCCGGTGCGGGCGGCGGCCCATGCCGTCCGGCCCTGGTTGCGCCGGTGGGACCGCCGGACGGCGGCCGGGGTCGATCGTTTCATCGCCAACAGCCGACACATCGCCGCCAAGGTGCAGCGCTTCTGGGGCCGCGAGGCATCGGTCATCCACCCGCCCGTCTCCTTAGAGCGCTTCGCCCAGGTCCCTCTAGAGGGCGGAGGCCAGGGCGGCTACTTCCTCTGGCTGGGGGCCTTCGCGCCGTACAAGCGATTGGACGTGGCGTTGGAGGCGTTCCGAAGCCTGGATGCACAGCTCTGGGTGGTGGGAGCGGGCCAGGAGGCCGCGCGCCTGGGCGCCGGAAACCTGCCTGAAAATATCCGCTTCCTTGGCAATGTCTTGGATGCGTCCCTCCCAACGCTCTACCGAGACGCTCGCGCGCTCATCTTCACGCCCGAGGAGGACTTCGGCATCACCCCGCTGGAATCCCAGGCGGCGGGCCGGCCCGTCATCGCCTACGGGAAGGGGGGCGCGCTCGAGACGGTGACGGCGCGGACGGGAATGTTCTTCTCAGAACAGACACCGGAATCGCTCGCCGCCGCCGTGCGCCGGTTCGACGAATGGGAAGCAGGCTTTCGGCCTGAAGCCGCTCGCGCGCAGGCCGAGCGCTTCGGTCGCGCGCATTTCCAAAGTGCCATTCTTCGAGAGATTCGCTCGGTGCTGGGGGAGGTGTTGCCAGATTCCCCAGGCCCCGCAGCGGGACTGTGACTTCGCTGTCGCTCCTGTCTTGGTCTTTTGTGGGCAACAGGTGGACACCACCCCTGGCTGGGGGGGCGGGGCAGTCGCAACCCATTGTTTTCACGAATTTTTTCGTGCTAGCAAGCGCGGCTATCAAACGGTGATGGGCAAGCTGCGTGTCCGGATGACGAGGGCGCGAGTCTTGCACCGGGGTGGCCACCCGTTGATTACGCCACAGGAGTACTTCGGTGTTCAGTCGTCTCCAGCGTTTCTACACGTCGATCAAAGTCGTCGCCGACATGGTGATGCTCGCGCTGGCATTCGTCCTCGCGTACGCCACGCGCTTCTCCGGCATCGTGCCCGTCACGGAGGGGATTCCTCCCTGGACGGACTCGTTCTTTTCGCTGCTGATGGTGCTCGTCATCTTCCCGGTGACGTTCCACCAGTCACGCCTGTACGGCACCAACCGTTCCCGGACGAATACGGGCGAGGTGTTCGAGGTATTCAAGTCCACCATCACCGCGGCGCTCATCCTCGTGGCGGTGACGTACTTCGTGCGCGAGCGCTACTCGCGCCTCACGCTGGCCATCTTCATCGTCTATGCGTTCGCGCTGGTGACATGCAGCCGGCTGGTGACTCGCTATCTGGTGAGTGAAATCCGGCGCCGGGGCCACAACCTCAAGTCCATCCTCGTCATCGGCGCGGGGGACCTGGGGCAGCGGGTCATCGAGACGGTGGAGCACCACCGCGAGCTGGGCTTCCGGGTGATGGGCGTGCTGACGCTGCACCCGGAGAAGGTGGGCCAGTACGTGAATGACGTGCGCGTCATCGGGCTCGTGGATCAGGTGAACGAGGTGCTGGATGCGCACCCGGTGGACCAGGTCATCCTCGCGCTGCCGCTGGAGGGCCACGCCCACGTCAAGGCGCTGATGGACAAGCTGGCCCTGCGCACCGTGGACGTGCGCGTGGTGCCGGATCTGTACCAGTACATCACCCTCTATGGTGGCCTGGAGGAGTTCGGCGGGCTGCCCATCATCCGTCTCCAGGGCGACCCGATGGAGGGCTGGAGCCGGGTGGCCAAGCGGGCCTTCGACATCCTCTTCTCGTTGCTGGCCATCCTCATCACCGCACCGCTCATGGCCGCCACCGCGCTGGCGGTGCGGCTCACCAGCCGCGGGCCCATGCTCTACCGCCAGGAGCGCATGGGCATGGATGGGCGCACCTTCCCCATCCTCAAGTTCCGCACCATGTGCATCGACGCCGAGCACGGCGGCGCGATGATGGCCTGCCCGGACGACCCGCGGCGCACGGTGATTGGCACCTTCCTGCGGAAGTACTCCCTGGATGAGCTCCCTCAGTTTTTCAACGTCCTGCGCGGCGACATGAGCCTGGTGGGTCCGCGCCCGGAGCGCCCCGTCTTCATCGAGGAGTTCAAGCGGCAGATTCCGCGCTACCACCTGCGGCACAAGGTGAAGGCGGGCATCACCGGCTGGGCGCAAATCAACGGCTTGCGCGGCCAGACGTGCATCGAGAAGCGCATCGAGTACGACCTGTACTACATCGAGAACTGGTCGCTGCTGATGGACCTGAAGATTCTCGTGCGCACGGCGCTGGGCGGCTTCCTGTCGAAGAACGCCTACTGACGCCGCGAGCCCGAGCGGTGGCGCTTGCCACGGCTCGGGCCCGGGGGTTCAACGCTGCTGCGTGGGGATTACTGGATGCTCCACACCACGGTGCCGGTGCAGCTCCCGCTGGAGTAGCAGCCCGCGCGAATCTGCAGGGTGGTGGCCGTGGACGAGGTGTACGTCAGGCTGGAGCCACGGCCGCTGCACGCGTCGTCGTTGACCGCCGCCTGCGTGGCGCCGGCGAAGAGGCGCAGGTAGGTGTCGCCCGTGAAGGTCGCGCCTGTCACGCCGCAGGTGGCCACGGTGATGCTCTTGCCCGCGGCAATGGCGACGTCGTGGTTGGTGGTGTTCTGCTGCGCGCTGTTGGTGTTGCTGCCGCTGAAGTTGAAGCTCCCGCTGGTGGGGCCGCCTGAGCCGCCGGAGATTTCCCAGACGACGCGGCCGGTGCAGCTCCCGGTGGAGTAGCAGCCGGCGCGGACCTCGTGGTTGCCGGCGGTGGTGGCGGTGAAGGTGATGCTGGATCCGCGGCCGCCGCAGGAGTCGTCGTTGGTGGCCACCTCGGTGCCGGCGGGGTTGCGCAGGCGCAGCCACGTGTCACCGGTGAACTGCGTCCCCGTGAGGCCACACGTCGCGACGGTGAGCGTCTGGCCCGCCGTCAGCGCGATGGTGTGATTGGTGGTGTTCTGCTGTGCGCTGTTGGTGTTGCTGGCGGTGTAGTCGAACGAGTTCTCCGGGGGCGGGGGCGGGGGC